>JAGQWA010000187.1 GCA_020437725.1 Bacteroidota bacterium
AGGCGCAAAACCAAAGCCGATGTGGCCCGTGAAAATGGATTGGAGCCATTGGCCAAAATCATTATGAAACAAAACGAACGCGATGTAGAAAATGCCGCATTTCGGTTTGTGAAGAATGAAGTAAAATCAACCGCTGAAGCGCTTGAAGGTGCACGAAACATCATTGCCGAATGGATAAATGAAAATGGCGTGGTGCGCGAAAGAGCTCGTCAGCATTATGCTCGAAATGCAGTTATTACTTCCAAATTGGTGAAAGGCAAGGAAGAAGAAGCGCAGAAATACCGTGATTATTTCAAATATGAGCAGGAATTGCACCGTGTGCCAGCTCACCGAATTTTGGCTTTGTTTAGGGCAGAAAATGAAGGGTTTATAAAAACCAAGGTTTCGGCCAACGGAGTTGATGACTTTAAAGAACGATTAAATAGGTTCTTTATAAAATCAAATGGACAAGCAGCCGAACAAATAGAATTAGCCGCTGATGATGCTTGTAAACGATTGCTCTTTCCGGCTATGGAGACTGAAAGTAAAACCTTAGCCAAAGAAAAGGCCGACAAAAGCTCAATTGCCGTTTTTGCTGAAAATCTGCGTAATCTTTTAATGGAGCCGCCATTGGGGCCCAAGCGAATTTTGGCTATAGATCCAGGTTTTAGAACTGGTTGCAAAGTGGTTTGTATTGATGCCAAAGGCGATTTGCTGCACAACGAAACCATTTATCCGCATCCACCACAAAACGAGTTGAAACGTGCCATGAGCAAGGTGCGCACTTTGGTAAACCAGTTTAAAATTGATGCCATTGCAGTTGGCGATGGAACCGCCGGCCGCGAAACCGAAAACATGCTCAAGAAAATTGTTTTTGAGCGAAAAGTTGGTGCCTTTATGGTTAACGAAGATGGCGCATCTATTTACTCAGCTTCAAAAGTGGGTCGGGCAGAATTTCCTAGTTATGATGTTACCGTTCGTGGAGCCGTTTCTATTGGTAGGCGCTTAATGGATCCATTGGCTGAGCTCATCAAAATAGACCCAAAGTCTTTAGGTATTGGCCAATATCAGCACGATGTTGACCAAAAGCAACTGAAAGAAACGCTTGATAGAGTAGTTGAAAGCTGCGTGAATGCGGTTGGCGTAAACCTGAATACAGCAAGTAGTCATTTGCTTACTTATGTTTCGGGGCTTGGTGAAAAACTGGCACAGAATATTGTTGACTATAGAAAAGAAAACGGCGCATTTGGTTCAAGAGCCGAATTGAAAAAAGTGCCTGGTTTAGGTGCAAAAGCCTATGAGCTTTCAGCCGGATTTTTAAGAGTGCCAGAGTCTGAAAATCCGTTAGACAATAGCGCTGTGCATCCTGAACGATATAAACTGGTTGAAAAAATGGCCAAAAAACTTCGCAAACAAGTTGACGAAATTCTGTTCCAACCCGATTTAGAAAACCAGTTGAATTTAGCCGAATTTGAAGACGAAGAAACAGGCCTTTTAACACTTCGAGATATTTTAAGTGAATTAGCAAAACCTGGCCGAGATCCGCGTGCGGGTATTAAGCGATTTGAATATGATCCCCGACTTAAAACCATTGCCGATGTGCAAGAAGGAATGATTGTGCCCGGCATGGTAACTAACGTAACCAATTTTGGAGCATTTGTAAATATTGGAATTAAAGAAAACGGGTTAATTCACATTTCTAATTTGGCCAACGAATTCATAAGCAATCCAGCTGATGTGGTTAAACTAAATCAACAGCTTTTAGTGAAAGTTATTGAAGTTGACGCCGATAGAAAAAGGATTCAGTTGAGTTTAAAAGAAGTCTGAAGTTTTGAGTTTTGAGTGCTGAGTTTTGAGTTGAAAAATGTAATGAAAGAGATTTTAATATTACTAATTTTAGTCAGTTGTGGGGTTAGGCAGAATCCTTCAAACGAAAACGATTGCATTTTTGACCATGCCACTCAAACTGATGGTTTTGTGAGGGATGTATCTAAGTTTAAAAACTATACCTGGGTTGATAGCATTAAAACTGCTTTCATTCGATTGGAAAATGGTGATTCAATTATAGCGAGTCGCGGTGGATGTGCTCATTTCGGCGTTAGTGCTAAATGGACGCATAAAACCAACTCAGAACAGGTCGGAAAAGATTATGTTTTAAAACAATCTAAATGGTTGGCAAACAGAATTTATAATGAAACGGATTACGTGCATTTTACTTCTAAAGTTGATTCGGCATTTAGCCAAATGGCATAACTAGAAACTAGAACATCTTTATCTATCAATCACAATTTCTACCTTGACTGGCATCTGATAATTGAAAAGTTGGATAGTAAACATATTCAAATTTCAACTGGATATTACATCAACTAGATGTAAATTGCATGCAAACCGCATGCGTTATGGCAACACTTCAAATACGAGATTTTCCAGACGAGCTTCACGAGAAGTTAAAAGAATTAGCTAAAAAAGATCATAGGAGCCTTAGTCAACAAGCACTTATTTTATTGCAAGATGCTATAGAACATCAGGAGCGATTAAACACAAGAGAACGTGTTCTTAAAAGGCTAAAAAGCTATAATAGGGATCTAAGTCATTTGCCAGATCCGGTTCAAATGGTTAGAGAAGACCGAGACAAATACCATTAATTATGGACTTTGTATTAGATACAAATTGTGCAATTGAAATTGTCTTCAATCAAAAGAAAGCTGATTCGTTAAATCGCTATTTTGAGTCGAGGGGAAGGGTTTATGTACCCGATTTGTTTTTTCCTGAATTTGGTAATGTTCTCTGGAAGATGTTCAGTTTTGGAAATGTACCAATTGGAGAAATTTCTGACGCCACCAAACATGTTGACTCTTTGTATGACGAGATCATTTCAACTAAAAGTATTTGGGTGGAGGCCATGTACACTGCAATTGAAACCAATTTGTCGGTTTACGACGCGTCATATTTATTCATAGCTCAAATAAACGACTGTGCTTTAATGACTTTAGACAAGAAATTGGCTAGCACGGCATCAAAATTTGGGATAACGGTTTTAATATGATTACCTGGCTCTGCAAACCATTTAATGAACTAGCCACTAAAGAGCTGTACCAATTAATGGCGCTCAGGCAAGAAGTATTTGTGGTAGAGCAAAACTGCGCTTATTTAGATGCTGATGGCAAGGATTATAAATCGCATCACGTTATGGGATATCTAGGTGTAAAGCTAGTCGCTTGCTCAAGAATTGTAGCACCCGGAGTTAGCTACAAAGAAGTTTCTGTTGGTAGAGTGACTACTTCTTTAGATTATAGAGGTAAAGGCTATGGAATAGAGCTTATGGAAAAATCGCATGGGTTTATTAGGGAGCTTTATGGCGAAGTGCCTATTCGAATTTCGGCCCAATGTTATTTAGAGAGCTACTATAAATTGCTCGGATACTCACCAACCGGAAACGAATACTTAGAAGATGGAATTCCGCACATGGAGATGCTCAGAGCCGCTTATTTTTGATACATGGCTAAACTTTTTGCGGCATTTATTTTTATTCTAACAAGTCAAATTGCAGTCGCTCAAGAATTCAATTTTAAAACGTATTCGTTGCCAGAAGGGCTAGGCCAAGCCCAAGTTACGGATATGGTTGAAGACCAATATGGCCAAATCTGGTTTGCCACTTTTGGCGGTGGAGTTTCAATGTTCAATGGCCAAAACTTTATAACCTATACAGCCAACAACGGCCTTTGCGGCAACTTTAGCAATTGTGTTTCAGCCAAAGGCGATTCAGTTTTTGTTGGTGGAGACGAAGGCCTTTCCATCATCAGCCCGAAGGGAATTTTCACTTTCACCACCAATCATGGCTTGCGTTCTGATACCGTTATTGTAGTAAAATGGATTAACAATCAGCTATGGGTTGGTACACCAAAAGGCATTCAGCTGGCTGATTTTAGGGGCAGTCCAATTTTTCATGAGCCCACTTCTATTCTGCAACGCAGCGTAACCTTTATTGAGCCCAATAATGCCGGCAATGTATGGGTAGGCTACACCCATTATGGCATTAGAGAAATTAGCAAAGAGTTAGAAGTGTTGCAAACTTTTTCAAAAGAGAACGGAAACTTGGTAAGTTCAGAAGTAAGGTGTTTGGCCGAGAAAGGCGATATGATTGCCGTAGGAACCTATGGTGCTGGAATTCAAATAATTAATGGCACTAAAAGTGAAGTGCTCAATTCAAAAAACAACTTTGACAGCGATATTATTTTGCATTTACGCTTTGAAGACAACCAACTTTGGGTTGCTACCCAAACCAAGGGCGTTTTGGTTTTAGATGCATCAACTTTTCGCATTCAAAAAAGCATTTCGCAGCGCAACCTGCTTCCTTCAAACCAAATAATGAAAACCATTAAAGACCAGTGGGGCAACCATTGGTTTTCAACCCGTGGAAGGGGAGCGGCTCGCCATTTTGCGCCCGAAATTGTGCACTATACCAAGCGCTCAGGTTTGCCAAACGAAACTGTATTATGTACATACCAGCTTCCAGATTCTAGCATTCTTATTAGCACAAAAGATGGTCAGCTGTTGAAATACGAAAACGATTCGCTTTTTAACCTTGATGAGCTTGAAAAACGAATTGAAAAAAATGTGCGATGCTTTTTGGCCGACACTTCCGGTGCTATTTGGATAGGCACCGATGGCAATGGACTTTTTAAGTGGACCAAAGACTCATTAATTAGCTTCGGCCGTGAGCAAGGTTTAACCTACCGCTGGATAAAAGATCTAGCACTTGACAACCAAGGCGCCATTTGGTTGGGCACGCTAGGCGGTGGCATCTATCGCTTTGCAAACAACAAGTTTGAGTCTGGAAAAGCCCTTTTCGGATTCGATGCCGAAAGAGCTGAATGTCTGCAAATTGACAATGAAGGAACGCTTTGGGTTGGAACCAGAAAAAATGGCCTATTTCAAATAAAAAACGGGACGCTCGCCAAAGTGCAGCACCAAATAATGTCTAAATCGGCCATTCGAGACATTACGGCCGACAAAGCCAATCAAATTTGGGTGGCAACTTCAAAAGGAATTTTTAAGCTAAATGGCAATGAAGTCTTGCACATAACTACTGATTATGGCCTTAATTCAGCCAACGTTTTTTCGTGCTTGGCAAGCCCCAAATATGTGTTTTTTGGAACAGACAGGGGCATTGCACAAATTGATCAAGAAAACGCAAAAGTGGTTTATAATTATGGCTACGAGCAGGGTTTTACCGGTATTGAAGCCATGCAGAATGCCCTAATGCTAGATTATAACAACAGGTTGTGGTGTGGCACGGTAAGCACACTTTCTATTATTGATTTTGAAAAGCGACGACCTATTAATCGCACCACCATTCCAGTGTTTAATCGCGCTTTTATGTTCGAGAATCAACTTACAGATTCATTGCTAAAAACGTACGAGAAAAATGATGGTTACTGGAGTTTTGAACACGACCAGAATGCCTTCACATTCGAGTTTTCTGGCATTAACCAGTTTGAGCCTGATGCTGTAATATTTAAGTGGCAGTTGGTTGGTTATGAAGATGAAATGAGCCTGCCACAGAAAATTGGCCGTGTATCGTATTCGCATCTTCCGGCGGGTTCTTATACTTTTCAATTTGCAACAGGGGCAAATGGTGTTTGGTCTAAACCCAAAACCGCCTTTAGGTTTATTGTGCATCAACCTTTTTGGCGAACCACTTGGTTTTTATTGCTTATGATGCTTATGGCGGGGTTGGTTGTTTCGAGCTTGTTATATCTCAGAATTAGAAATATTAGAGCGCGTTCTAGCAGAGAGAACGAACAATTGCGCCTAAAGAATGAGTTGCTTGAGTTGGAAGCCAAGGCGCTTCAACTACAGATGAACCCACATTTTATGTTCAATGCGCTTAATTCGGTAAAGGGCTTAATTGCTGTAAACGACCTTAAATCGGCAAAACTGTATTTGGCGCGTTTTGCGAAACTCATGCGCCGAATTTTAGAAAATTCAAGAGATCCATTTGTTTCGCTTGAAAGTGAGTTAGATATGATGGAAATCTACCTTCAGCTAGAAAATCAAGCACTTGAAAAAACCTTTCAATTTGAAATTTTAGTTGATGAAGATATCGACACCGCAGAAACCTTTATTCCACCCATGATTTTGCAACCTTTTATGGAAAATGCAGTGAAGCACGCCATGAGATATAAATCTGGTGATGGAAAAATTGAGCTTTTGGTGCACCAGCAAAATGGCAATATTCAATGCGAAATTGTTGACAATGGGCCTGGAAGATCGGCCGTTAGAGAAAAGCAATTAGCGGAACAAAAACATAGATCAATGGCTCTCGAAATAACAACCGAAAGGTTAAAATCTTTTGGTAGAGAATTTGGGGTTGAAATACAAGATATTGAATTAAATGGCGAATCAGCCGGAACCAGGGTGGTGCTTAGCATGCCTTCTAAACACGAATAATTATGAAGTTAAAAGCAGTTTTGATCGACGATGTAGAAAAATCTAGAGAAGCTTTAAAATCAGACTTGGCTGACTATTGC
>JAGQWA010000188.1 GCA_020437725.1 Bacteroidota bacterium
GTATGCCAACCACAAAGACGTTAAATCACGAATAAAAGACTTACGTAAAGTATATACAGCATCAAACGAGCAAGCCGCAGCTCAATACCTAGAACAAGCCCGAGAAATATGGGGAGATAAATACAAAGTGGTGTTTAAAAGCTGGGATACAAACTGGATAAGGCTTACCAATTTTTATAAATATCCTCCTGCATTAAGAAGGATAATCTATACCAACAATCCAATAGAGAGTTTTCACAGAATGGTCCGCAAAACCACTAAAACCAAAGGAGCATTTACAAGTGAAAACGCCATTGTAAAACAGATATATTTGGCCACTATTAATGCCAATACCAAATGGTCTGGCACAATGCTAGGCTGGACTTCTGTAAGAAATGCACTTGCTGATTATTATGAAAATAGATTTTTAACAGATGACACACTTTAATGAACACTACCTCCGCATTGAACGTTTAAAGGCTGTTTTGGTCCAAAACACTTCACTTTCTTCTATTATTTGATTGTCAACAACAAACTTTACAACTCTTTGTGCATCAGCTTTGTTTAGCCTTAATTCTGTTTCTTCTTTAGAAACTAAAGTCAAACGGTTATTCAATGGTTCAAAGAAGATAGATTTCAGCTCAGCGGGTTTTATTACATGCGCAAAATTCTTAAGCATAATCCTAGATTCTGAAATTTCCAACCCTTCACTAGTTAGTGTTAATATGTAATGACCAAAACATTTGTCAAGCAAGTTTTGAAGTGCAATTAGTGAAAATAAAGCCCCAATAATTCCTACAATTATGGCCTTTTGTATCGGATACGACTCATGAACTTGATTGGTTACTCCAGTGTACAGAACATATAGGCTAGCAAGTAACACACCTGGCCCCATAAATCCTATCACAACGTAGGTTATAGGTTTAAATCGCTGACGCACTTTTAACATAAAGCGAATTTAATAACTAAAGGTTAGCGATTAACGAATAGAAAAAAGTGAATATTATCTTCACAAGCCAACCTTTAAACTTTAAATTTTTAATCCCTTAATCTTTAACTAAAGACTAGTGAATAGAATGGTTTCAATTAATCAAACAAATACTACAATTACTCTTCTGCTAAGGTCAATTAACACGCCGCTGATATCTTTGATTTCATGCTAAAAGCACTTTTCACGGTTATTCTAATTGGGCTTTTAAGTCAATTTCCCATTTCGGCCAACGCCCAAGTAACCGTTCAAAAACAAATGAACTATGAGCTGGGCCGGTGGGAGTATAGACTTATTGACACGGCTAAAAATAATGAACCACTTAGTGATTGGTATCGGCAGCTCTATGCTTACCGCGACTCTAATAAGTTCATAGTTCAAAAAGGGGAAAAGTATGGTCTTATTTCAAAAAAGGGAAAAGTGCTTGTTCCTGCTGAGTATGATAATTTGGATGGATATCTTCCTACTATTTTAAGG
This sequence comes from Bacteroidota bacterium, assembly GCA_020437725.1. Taxonomy (GTDB): domain Bacteria; phylum Bacteroidota; class Bacteroidia; order CAILMK01; family JACPUW01; genus JAGQWA01. The sequence continues at coordinate 1,445 of JAGQWA010000188.1, forward strand.
GCTCAAAAAGACGGCTATTGGGGACTGATATCAGCAAATAATGAAGTTCTAGCGCCCTTTGACTACTACCTAATAAGTTGGTATAATACTAAGGTTTTTATAGCTAAGTACAGGTTGGGTTCTAACCTTGGTTTAGAAGGTCTTAATGGAAAGCGCATTCTAACTTACAATTATCTTGAAATACGATACAGAGACTCATTTGTTTGGGCCAAATTTCATAATGGCTTATGGGCTAGACATAGTATTGACGCATCTGGAAATGTAATTGGAGAAATAACTGGATATCGATTTCAAGACATTCAAGAGCAGCGGTTTGTAAATGCCACCATTGTAAATGAGTTTGGTAAGTACGGGGTTATCGATTCAACTGGAAAATTGGCATTGCCGTGTAGGTTCGAACACATTTACGAGTTTTCGAAATATGGCTCGACATGTTTTATGAAAATGGGGCAGAATTCGCCACAATACGGTGTAATAAGCCTTAATGGTGATACCATTGTGCCACCCATTTATGCTGAAAGAATTTCTACCAGTTTTCCACTTTTAATGGTAAGAATAAGGCAAAACATGGGCAATACAGGTTTTTATAACCAGCAGGGTAAAATGCTTATTGAGCCCAAGTTTGATGTGATTTTGCAGAAACATTTTTTACTGGTTAGGGGTGGGGTTGGAATGGGAGCCATAACCTTATATGGCGACACGGTAGTTCCGTTTAAATATGCTTCAATAAATGAATTGCCCAACAACTTGTTGCTTTTAAGAAATGAAAATTTCTATGTGGCTCCATTGCATAAAGCCGACTCTATTCTTGATACTTTTCAATATGTGAGAACCGAAGGTTGGGGTGATTTTTATTTGGTGCAAAAGGCTGGGAAAGTTGGATTGGTTGACGCCTTTTTTAATTGGAAATTAAAACCACAGTTTAACGAAATAAAACCCCTTAATAATTATGGGTTTATGGAATACGAAATGGATGGCAAATGGGGACTGCTTGATGAAAGCGCTCAACTTGTTGCCAATTCGTATGGTTTTGATCAGATTTCATATCTAAATAAACATCAGTTTATTGTTCGGCAGGGAAGAAAAGATCAGTTGGTAAACAGCCAATTTAAACCCATTTTTAGTGAACAATACACTCGAATGTGGCCGTTTAAGAACAACCATCTTTTGGTTAAAAAAGGCGCTTTTTTCGGGGTTATTGATACCACTAATCAAGTAAAACTGGCCATTAGATATTCTAGAGTAATCCAAGGCAATAAATATATTCTTGCCAAGCGATTAGGTAGGGTACATTTATTTGATTTCAATTTTAAACCCATTACAGAAACTCGATATAAGAAAGTTTATAATTTTCACGATACCGCATTAATTGCCAAAAAAATGGGCAAATGGGTAATACTAAATAGAAATGGTATAGAAATTTCACCACATTTTAAAGCCATTAGAGCCTTAAACGACTCTGTTTATGAAATGGGGAAAAAGCATAAAAAATACCTAGCCAATAAAAATTATCAAGCATTAACCGAAGCCAAATACAGTCAGATTGTAGCTATGAAAAATGGCAAATTCAAAGTAAAAATTGATGACAAATGGGGTGTGTTAGATAACAATTATCAAACCCTAATTCCATGCAAATTCCATCATCTTCATTATCAAGAGCAAGGTTTTATACATGCAATTCTAAACGATAAACACGGAATTATTTCCCCAAGTGGAACAGAACTTCAGCCTTGTGAATTTGATGCCGTTTATTTAAGCGAAAAACACGCTTGGGTGGTTAAGGGTAACCAATTTGGTTTTTGCGACAGCACAGGTGCTTTGGTTACTCCAATTAAATACCACGGTGGTGGCGGGTTTAAAGGCGGCATTATTACCAATGGAGTAGAACTAGAAGATGGCTCTAAGCTTTTTGGTGCCATTAATAAAAATGGGGTAGAAGTGGTGCCATTTAAATACGCCAAAATGCAATGGGAAAACAATCAACTTCATTGCCAAAATGCTGAAACCTATGATGTTTATAATGACCAAGGGGAGTTTCTTTATACCAAGTGAAACAATAATCTAATTGTTTATTTTGGTGAGATTACTTCATTTTTGCCTTTCAAATTCAAAGAATGTCAGCACCAGATTCATTACCATGCCCCAATTGTCAATCTCCTTATGGTTACCCTACGGGAACTTTATGGGTATGCCCAGAATGCAATCACGAATGGATTCCTGATGATTCGGCTGTTTCAGATAATGGAAATCAAGTGCTTGACGCCAATGGTAACGTGCTACAAGATGGCGATACGGTGGTGGTGGTAAAAGACTTACCCGTTAAAGGCGCCCCAAAGCCCATTAAAGCTGGAACCAAGGTGAAGAACATTCGCTTAACCGAAGGCGACCATAATATTGACTGTAAAATAGATGGTTTCGGAGCCATGGGTTTAAAATCTGAATTTGTGAAGAAGGGGTAGTTATTCTTTCATCAGATTCCCGAAAGGATCAGCATCAAACCATTCCATTAAATCAAATGTCATTTCAACATCAGTTATTTCAGTGGTTAATGGCCCCAGTTTGTGTTTGCTGGCGTATTTAACGCCTGTTTCACTTTCTTTCCAATTTTCCCAAGTAGCTGGCATGCCTTTAAAAGGAATAATCTTCACCCACATTTGCCATTCGGTTGGCAGACCGTCATCCCCCAAATGCCATAAATAGCTGTCGCCAGGGGTTACGCCGCCAGAACTGTAAGTAACCAAAAGCGATTTTTTGCCATCTTCAGATTCCACTAATTTTCTAGTAACGCCAGCATCATAAATCTTGCTTATGGGGTTAAGCCAATACGAGTCGTTGGCCCACCAAGCGTAGGCTTTATCTACAAGTTTTTGGTCTTCAACTTCTTTGCCTTCAACAAGTGCATATCCTTTTTGGGTAGAAAGGTTTACAAAAACGGTATTGCCACCCCATTCAACTTTAGCCAAGTTGCGCTTCTTGTCCCAAAGCAATTGATGTCTGTCTGCAAAATTCCATCTTACAGATTCGGTTTTCTTCCAAGCTTTATGGTTGATGGCCTTGAGCATTTTCATGGCTATTAGCTCTGCTTTCAAACCTTCTTTGCCTTCGGGAAGTTTTTCGTCAACCACCAACTTGGTGATGAAGAAAATGGCGCCTAAACAAATTATAATAAGAAGTAAGATTTTGAGAATCTTCAAAAGCAATTTCATGCTGCAAAAGTGATTGGTTCTTAGGTTAAAACCATTTTCATTCTAATTAAATCCAAACATTAATAGTGGAAATGATAATGCCAAACCACCGAATCTAACAATATTCACTATTCTATATTGATTTAAAAATTCTGGTGGATAATTGTGTTCTAGTAGTTTTTGATGAGATTGTCTTATAACACCAATTATGTAAGCTAAAAATGAGACCCCAGAAATGAAGATAATGGCATTTTTTGGTAAAATTTCGAAGTAAAACATTCCAAAAATCATTAGGCAAAGCGCAGTTGCTATAATGAAATTTACCAGCCTGTTTTTAGAGAATAGATCAATTAAACCTGCTTTTTGCTCTGTTGTTAGCAGCTTATAGGCTTTTTCATTTAAAAAACGTGCGTAGAAAATTGAGCCAAATAAAATGACATAAGCAGAAATTAGTAAATGCATAACATATTTTTTTTTAATTACTTAAAACTCATAACCGCCAAAACCACAATGGCCAAGCCGGTTAGAAATGAAAATTGGCCAATGGTTTTAATCTTGGCTAAATGCATTTCGGCGTTTCTTTTTTTAGCCTTGCGGGCATTGCTGGCAATTATTCCAATTAACGCGCTAAGAATAACTACCAGAATAAGCTTTGCCAAAAGCAAAGGCCTATCAGCCAAACTGCTCCAAAATGGCGACATTAAATGCAAACCCGTAAGTATTGATAGGCCCAACCCAATGTGGCCCATGTTGCCAATAAAAAGGGCTCTTAACATAAATGGAGTGCGTTCTTCAATTGGCATTTTACTGCTTGCAATGCCTAAAAACATAAAGGCGAAGCTAGTGCCAACTCCCATTGCTAACCCTATAAAATGAATGATTAGCATTATTTCTCTAATACTCATAGCCCAATTAATTTGAAAAGCAATGTTAAGCGAAAAAGCATAAACAGTTGAAGTGAATTTGTTTCATAAAAATTGCTTAAATGTACTGGTATTCAGTAGTTTAAGTTTATTTTAAAGAAAAGAATTTAACACTCAAATTAATTTGTAGAATTGTGTAGGTCTAAATAATAGGGGAAATGAAGAAGGTATTACGTCTATCATCAATTGTTATGGTTTTGTGCTTATGCATGGCACTAAATCCATCAAGAACTTATAAACAGCGCCCTGAGAAATACAACATGAAGTATGAAGAACATAAACTACCAACAGGCGATGGTGATGCAACTATTAATGTTTGGCATTTTGATGCTAAAACAAAATCTGACAAATGCATGCTTATTTGCCATAATGGGGATGGAAATATGGCCGATTATTTGCGAAGAGTAGATCAGTTTACCGGTTTGAACTACAACGTAGTGCTTTTCGATTACCGTGGATTTGGAGAAAGTTCTGAATTTGAAATCGACAATAATATGTACATCTATCCGCATTTTACAGACGATGTTGAAACCGTTATTGATTACTGTAGAAAGAAATACACCACATTTAGCCTATATGGCTGGGGTATGGGAGCCGGCCTTGCCCTTGGGATGGGATATAATAGACCAGAAGTAGAAGCCATTATTGCAGACGCTCCATTTACTTGTTTAGATACTTTGGAGGCTCGCTTTCGAACCTGGGAAGAACCCTTGGAAGTTCCTTTTGCGGGCTACCAAAAGCGTTTTGAACCACTATTTGCACTTCAAAATGCACCGCAAAAAAACTTAAAAGACATAAAGCTTGTAATAGGAAGTAATGATCCTATAATGAATAAAGCAGATATGGAACAGTTACAAAAGCTTCAAAAAAAGCTAATTAATGAGAAAATTTATGTGGTTGAAAATCCTGACCAAAAAGATAATTTTAAGCTCGACCAAGCTGCATATAT
>JAGQWA010000189.1 GCA_020437725.1 Bacteroidota bacterium
TCGGACGCACACCATAATATTGTAAGATTAGGAATTGGGTTGTTTGGACTTTCAGACACGAATAGAAAGTTGCATAATGTACTCAGTTTCAAAACCAATATCTCTCAGATAAAAAGCCTTGAACCAAATAGTTCAGTAGGCTATGGGAGAGGCTATGTATCTTCTAAATCAGAGCAAATTGCTACCCTTCCAGTGGGCTACGCAGATGGCTTATTTAGGGCATTAGGCAATCAAAAATTTTCGGTCTCTGTTAAAGGCAAGCCAGCAAAAATTGTTGGCAGAGTTTGCATGGATATGTGCATGATAGATATTTCTGGAATTGATTGCCAAGAAGGAGATGAAGTAATCATTTTCGATTCTCTTGAAACCATTCGAGAAATGGCCAATTTGGTTCAAACTATTCCGTATGAAATCATTTCGCGAATAGCCGACAGAGTAAAACGAGTTTATATTGAAGATTAAGCCCGTTTAAATTCTGAAATACGCGCCTACATGAAACTGTTGATGCCCATATATTATTGAGAACGGCGCATTTGATATAACAGGAATGGCTCTATTCCAATTAGGTATAAAATTAGACTCAATCATTAACCCCATTTTGTTACCAAACTTAATTCCTGATGTGAAATGGAAATACCTTTCAGATGCAGATGATGTGTGGCCTATGAATGAATAATTGGCTGAGCCATACCACGTAAAATAAGGGCTTGGGTGCAACGAAATAATATAAGGAATTCTAAGCCAGCCGGCAGGTTCGTTGGTTTCTACCTGCGCAAGTAAAAAACCAGTTTGTATGCCAGAAGCCATAGCTAGTACTCCATTGTCGTTCTCATAAAATTGATATTTAAGGCCGCCATTTAGAGAAAACATAGTGCTTACTCGTGCTGTAACTTCCATATTGCTACCTATGCCTGCACGCAAGTAAGCTGCCATATCAACGGCTCTCTCAGGACTAAAAATTCCGCCTGAACCATCATAATCAAAATAGCCCATGTGGGCACCTAATTCAACTTGTTTTTCTTCTAAAACCTTAGCATCTTGAAACGTTGCCAACGACATGCACCCTGAACCTTGAAGAATTAAAAAGGCCAAAAATGCCAAAAGCATCGTTCTTTGCAAGGGCCATTTCAAGAATGTGGGGCTCAATTGTTCAATTAACTTCAATATGGAAAATTCGGGTGTCATCTATTTCGTTCCAACGCCAATTGGCAACCTCGAAGATATTACCCTACGAGCTATTAGAGTACTTAAAGAATGCGATCAAATTCTAGCTGAAGACACTCGCACTAGTAGTAAGCTTCTAAAGCATTTTGAGATTGAAACGCCCATGCGAAGCTACCATATGCACAATGAGCATAAAATTACCGAGCAAATAGTTGAAGAGGCAAGTGCAGGTAAAACCTTTTGTCTTATTACTGACGCTGGAACACCCGGTATTTCTGACCCCGGTTTTTTACTAGCAAAAGCTTGTATTGAAAATGAAGTCGCTTTCGAGGTGCTTCCAGGTGCAGTGGCATTTATTCCGGCATTAATTAAATCAGGATTACCAAATCATAGTTTTGTTTTTGAAGGCTTTTTGCCGCCTAAAAAAGGAAGGCAGACTAAACTAAAGTCGTTAGCATCAGAAGCTCGCACAATGGTTTTTTATGAGTCGCCGTATAAAATTGAGAAAACTTTGGAAGACATGCTAGCCCATTTTGGAAACAGAAAAGCATCAATTTCAAGAGAACTTACCAAGCTTTTTGAAACTACCTTGAACTCATCTTTGGAAGAATTGCTTTTGCACTTTAAGGAGCATAAACCAAAAGGTGAATTTGTTTTGGTAGTAAATGGTGCCGGTTAATGAACCGTTAAAACCATGTTAACTGCTTTCAGAACTTAATTCATGTTCTATTTTTGATTAGACAATAATTACACAATGAGACGTTTTCTACCCTTAGTACTACTATCGCTCTTCGCAATGAGCTTTACAATGGACGGTTCAGGCCCTGCAATTAAGTTTGAAAAACAAACACATGATTTTGGTAAAATTCCACAAAACAAGCCTGCTAGCTACGAGTTTGTTTTTACCAATACTGGCGACGAACCATTGCTTTTAACACATGTAAAAGCTTCTTGCGGTTGCACAACTCCGTATTATCCTACTAGAGCTATTCAGCCAGGCGAATCAGAAAAAATTAAAGCAACTTACAACTCAAGAAGCGTTGGTAGATTTACCAAAAGCATTACTGTAAAAACCAACGAGCGAAAAGTTGATGGTACAGAAGGCAAACAATATTCTCTTCAAATTACTGGCGAAGTAATGTCAGCTGACTTAGAAGAGAAAAACGATGCTCCTAAATCTCCTGTAAAACAGGGGTAATTCATATTTTAAATTCTTCAACCAAATGAAAGCATTTAGCTCATCTATCTTAGTAACAATTGGCCTTATGGCTATGTCTTTTTCAACTTTGGCTCCTGGGCTTAAGTTTGAGAAAACCCTGCACAACTTTGGTGATAAAGTAAAGCAACATCAACCTGTGAGTTGTGAGTTTAAATTCACCAACGATGGCGCTGAGCCATTGCTTATAACCAACGTAAAACCATCTTGTGGTTGCACCACTCCAGAATGGCCAAAAGAGCCTATTATGCCAGGACAATCAGGTGTAATTAAGGCTGAGTACAATGCTGAAAAACTTGGAGCATTTCATAAAACCATTGAGGTTACTAGCAATGCAACAGAAACACCTTTGAGTTTAACTATTAAGGGGTCAGTAATTGAAGCGTCTTTAGTTGACACTGAAGACAAGAAACCACCTAAATTGGAATTGAATAAATAATTCCGCTAAAAATTTGAACAAAAAAAAGGGCTCGGTAAGAGCCCTTTTTTTATTGTTTAATATCGAGTTCAGCTATAATGTTTTGGGCGCCTGCATATTGATCAATTATAAAAAGAACATAGCGCACATCTACAGAAATGGTACGCACATAATCTGGTTCATACACCAAATCGCTGGCCATACTTTCCCAGTTGCCGTCAAAAGCAATACCCACCAAATTTCCATTGGCATCAATAACCGGCGAGCCTGAATTGCCTCCTGTTATATCTGTGTTATTTATAAAGCAAACGGGCAGTTTACCGTTTTCGCCATAACGACCAAATTCTTTGTTTTTAATGAGTTCTTTTAATTTGGCTGGTACAGTAAACTCTTCGCTATTAGGGTCTTCTTTATCAAGAATTTGCGATGCAAAAGTTTGCCATTTATAAGGCTTGCCATCTCTAGTGCTGTAGGGTTGTACTTGCCCGTAGGTTAAGCGAAGGGTAAAATTGGCATCGGGATAGAATTTCTTTGATTGGTTCATTTGCATGAGACCTTTCATGTAGGCTTTTTTGTATTTGCCCATGTCTTCTTCGTAGCTATAACGGGCAGAGTTATTTCCCCTAAACCAGTTAACAATGCTGTTTGCTACTTGAAAACCTGGGTCGTTTTGCAATTTTTTTAACTTGGGTTTAGCAAAGAATTTATTGCGATTTTTTTCATTGGTCATCATAGATTTTGAGAAAATGGTATTAACCATGTTCATGCATTTTTCTTCAACCGTTTTGCCTTTGGCTTTTAAATAAAGGTCTTTAGAAAAAATATCAGGTAGTTCATTTGGGCTTAGGTCTCTAACAAGAACGGCCAACATTTCGGCCATTAGTATTTTGTCGGTTTCAGTATGAGTGTTTTCAAAATACGATGCTGATCGATCATCAAACTCTTGCTTACGGTTCATAACAGATTCTGGGTCTTTGTTCTCAAGATATCTTTCAAGCGAAGAATATCGAAAAGCCGAAATCATAAAATCAGAAGCAAAAGCGGCTAAGTTTACGTATGTACTAATTTTTTGAGATTGACGGCCAGTTTCTATGGTTCGTTCAATGCCAGATAGAACAAATCCAAATTCATCAAGATTTTCTGACCTATTGGCCCAAGTTTGAAATCGTTCTTCTTCTTTTTTGAGGGTTGTTATAAAGTTGTTTTGCTTTAGGGTGTTGTTTTGGCCCTTATAATATTTGTATGAATTGTGAAGCGATGCATAGCTAGAAGCAAGTTGAAGGCGAACTGCCTTGTCGGCATCCATTTGAGCCTTCAATATTTCTAAACGTTTACCCATTAATTTTATAAGTAATGGATTACTTGTGGTTAAATTTTCATTTACTTCATAAGACGTTAGGTATCTCTCAGTAGAGCCTGGAAAGCCCATAATCATTTGAAAGTCGCCTTCATTTATACCTTTAATTGAAATTGGTAAGTGGTGTTTTGGTTTAAAGGGAACATTGTTTTCGTTAAAATCGGCTGGTTGATTGTTTTTGTCGGCATAAATTCTTAGTAAAGAGAAATCGCCGGTGTGTCTTGGCCACATCCAATTGTCAACATCACCCCCAAATTTACCTACTGCTTCTGGCGGAGCACCAACTAATCTAATATCTGTATAAACTTCATAAACAAAGAGATACAAGGCATTGCCATTAAACATTTCTTTTACTTGCACTTGGTATTTGCCATCTTCTTCTGCTTGTTCTTCAATATGGCCTACTGCTTCTGCGTATTCTAATTCTAAACCACTATCGTCAAGTAATAATGGCGAAGCAGCTTGTCCTGTTGCATCGGCCATGTGGTTTATGATGGCTTGGGTAACATCTTCCATTCTTACCAAAAAGCTCACAGTTAAACCATCAATTGGCTTTTCTTGATCTTTAGAATAGGCCCAAAAACCATCTTCTAAATAGTTGTTAGTGGTTGAGCTTACCGACGCAATGGCATCGTAAGCGCAATGATGGTTTGTAAACAGCAAACCTTGCTTAGATACAATTTCGGCAGTGCAAAAGCCGCCCAACTGCACTATCGCATCTTTTAAGCTGTTGTTATTTAAGCTGTAAATCTGGTCTGCGGTTAGTTTGCAGCCCATGTTTTTCATGGTTTCGTAATTGTAGTTTTTAAGTAGCAATGGTAGCCACATGCCTTCATCGGCTCTTGCTAGTAATATGCTAAATAGTAGAACCAGGGTTCCAAATAGCCGTGTGAGTTTGTTCATGCTATAATGTTGTTATATAGCACGCAAAATAACCCATGTAGCATATTTGCATGTACCTTTTAAATAAATATCCTTATAGGAACTTGAAAAAAACGCAGGTAGAAATTTGGAATTATGATTTATGGGTTAATCACCTGAATTGGTGCTACCCATTTGTTCATTTAGCTGCTCTTCTTGAATTACCCTATTTGTTAGTTGCTCGTAATATGATTTAGCTTTTTTCTCTCCATGTTCTATATGCGCTTTTTGAGCCCATTTTTGGGCGCTTTTAAGATCGCCCAGCACTTCAAAAGCAATGGCGGTGTTATACGCAGCGCGTGCCCTTACTTTAATATCAGATGCGTGGCTTTCAGCTAGTTTCCAATCGGTTATTGCGCCTTGCCAATCACCTACTTGCGCTTTTCTAACACCTCTGGCAAAAGTTTCGTGGTCTTTTGGCTTTTTATACATGGCCCTAGTTACCGGAATTATGTTTGGAGCAATTCTTCTTCCGTAGGTAACTCCAGATCTTCTGCTTACATCGTTTACCGCTGCTTGTTTCATAATTAAAGCCTTAATGGCAGCATCTGCCGTTTCTCCATATACATTCCAGCTAAAATTTTCTTTAAGTTTAATTTCATCTAATATATTGCCAGATGACGTTTCATAAAGTCTTATATAGGCAAAAACAGATGCTACTCCTGTAGCTTCATAAGCTTTCTGTTTTTTGGTTTCTGCACTTGCATCAGGGTCGTCAGAATAGTCAACTTTTACAGTAGTTACAATAAAGTCGCTGTCAAACTTGTCTATAGCTAAAACAGCATCGGCATTGTGTTTTTGGCCAATAGATTTTATTAAAGACAAATCCATAGGCTCCGGAATGTTTTCTAATAATTTTCCTTTGCCATGTCTTTTTGGTTCTCTCGAAATTGAGTAGCGATTTGATTGTTGACCAATTGTTTTAAAGCCATCAATTAGATTTAAAACTGCTTCTACATCTTGTCCAATTCCTTCTCCAGTTAAACCACCTTCAATAATGTCAATAATCTGGTCTTTGGGTGCGCTATGGTCAACAACTACAATATTTTTAATATTGGTTGAAATGTTTATTGCGGCAGGTCCCAAATATTCAAATTGAACGTTGGTTGTTTTGCAAGAAAATAGAGTTGTAAGTAAAACCATACTCACAATGCCCAATGTTTTAGAAAAAGACATTTTATTAATTAAACTTTAATTGGAGCAATATTAAATGCTAGAAAGAAAACGATGGTTAGCAATTTTTTGAATCAAGATGCTATCCAGAACATTATCCAAGCGATTAATGAAATAATTCCCATAAACAATGAGAAAATGCCAAAACCTGTTTGCTTTAAAACCTTAATAATTAAGCCATCGGTAGGTTTCACATGAAATGGCCATTTGGCATTAAAATCTAAC
>JAGQWA010000018.1 GCA_020437725.1 Bacteroidota bacterium
GATATTAGCACCGCCAAAGACAGTGGATGGTATAATTTCTACCATCCACAATTTGTAAAAGACTTAGATGCTGATGGATTAAATGATCTACTAGTTGTAAACGGTGGCGATGCATCAAAAAGCTATACAGATACCGTTGGCCGGCCAGCGGGTAAATTGCTTATTCTTTCGTCAAAAACAGGTAAAATATTGCATAGCGGCACGGCTCCAGATGCCAAAGAAATGTATATGGCACCTGTTATTCACGACTTTGATGGCAATGGCTCACAAACCATTATTTACGGAACTGGCGGCGAAACTTATAGCGGCTCCTTATACAGAATTGAGCTTAACGATTTTCTAAAAGACAACAGTTTGGCAAAATCAAAACCTTTGATTTTTACTCCAAAAAGCGGCTTTATTCCACCCGCATGTATTGCTGATCTTGACGATGATAATATTATGGATCTTGTTGTACAAGCCTACAATGGCACCATTTACGCCCTTGATGGAAAAACATTTTTACAGAAATGGAAAGTAGAGAACAAAGGCTTTGAAACCCAATGCACGCCAGCAATCGGCAATTTTACAGGCAGCTACCATCCTGATGTTTTTGCTGTTTTATACAAAGGCAATACTCCAAGTTTTAAAGATTACAGACAGCTTTTAATTGATGGCAAAACAGGTAAAGTAGCGTTTAAAGACAGTTTGGCCGACCTGCATTTCACTTCTCCATCAGCTTTTGATTTTACAGGCGATGGCCGCGACGAAGCCATTTTGAGTTATAACTTTAGAAAAGGCGGAAAGTGGATCCATGAAATTGTTGCTCTTGATTTCAAGACCAGAAAAACCGAAGTAATAAGCAGCTCTGTAGGTACAGATTTGGCCTGCACCCCATTAATTCATGATCTTAACAAGAACGGAAAGCTTGATTTGGTATATGCGCACCGCTTAGATTCTCTTTCGCCCCAAATACCAAATGGTTTTGCTGTTAAAACACATTTTGGTATTGCTGATGCTCATGCAGTTGGAGTTGCTTGGGGTAGTTATTTAGGCACCAACTGGAATGGAACCTACTTTTATGGAGGTAAAAATTGCGGCGCAAATGGGCCAGAAATTTCAGGATTTACAACCGATCCTTTTTGTAATGGTGATAGTGATGGCAAAGTGCAAATTGCCGTAACTGGTGGCACTAGCCCGTTTCAATATGTTTGGAGCAATGGTGCCGTAACAAAAGATCTAAACAATGTGCCAGCCGGTAATTATCAGGTTAGGGTTGTTGATGCAAACGGCTGCCAAGCATTTAAAAGTTTTGAAGTTCTAAACCCTTACGGAATTTCAACCTCATCATTTGGCGATTTATGCAAGGGTGATAATGATGGATATGCGCAGATTTCTAGCTCTGGCTGCAAATGCGCCAATAGCGGATGCGTTTTTACGTGGAGCAATGGCGAACAAGACCACACCATTACTGGCTTAAAACCAGGTATTTATTGGGTTAAAGTAGAACACCCAACAGGCTGCGTGGTTTACGACACCGTAGAAGTTGCCCAGGCAGAACCATTAATTGATTCATTTACGGTTGAAAATGTATCATGTTTTGGAGCCAATGATGGGAGAATAAGAATTTATCCCAGAGAAAAAGCAGAATTTGTTACCAAGTGGAGCACTGGCGAAGTGAATTCTTATGTAATTGATGGCCTAGCGCCAAACACCTACTCTGTTGAAATGCGCAATTTATTTTATTGCAAAGACACACTCGAAGTTGAAATAAAAGAGCCAGACACATTAGAACATGCCGTTTTTAGGTACGAGCATATTACCTGTTTTGGTGCCAAAAACGGTTTTATTTCAATTCGCGGTTTTGGCGGCACTCGTAAATATAAATACTGGCTAAACGGCAAAGAATTTTCAGATTCGCTTCTACAAAATCTAGATACTGGCAATTACTCATTTAAAGTTATTGACGCAAATGGTTGCGAATCTGCAAGTGAAAACTTGCGCCTTGCTCAACCATCAAAATTGGGAGTTAACCTTAGCCAAAAAGCCGAAAGTGATTTGTTTGTAGAAGATGGAATTGCCCGCGCAAAAGCATTTGGTGGTGTGCCTCCCTACACCTATAAATGGAGCGATAAAGATTCTCAAACACTCGATTCAGCCATTAATTTAAAAGCTGGTAGATACAAGGTTACCGTTACTGATGCCAAGGAGTGCACCACTATTGGCGAAATTGAAGTAAAACTAACTTCGGGTGTAAATGAATCTGAATCTATGCTGGTAAATCTTTATCCAAATCCTACCAATGAGATTCTTTTTATTGAAACAAATTTTAAAGAAATAACAGTTGTTGAATTGACCAATATGCAGGGTCAAGTTCTTCAAATTGCTCAACCACTTGAGCATTCGGTTCAGCTCAATTTAACTCAATTGCAATTGGGTGCTTACTTAGTAAAAATTCGCCTTAACGACCAGATTGTTATACGGCAGGTTTTGAAGCAATAAGAAATTGAGTGTAAAGAGTTGAAGTTTAAGGTTTAAAGGGGATCAATTCAAAAATTGAAAACTATTATGTATTGGTCTAAGGTCTTAAAAGTCTAATGTCCAAGGTCGTTTAATTGAAACCTGAAAATTCAAAATTGAGAATGTTCAAAACCTAAAAACACACCACAATCGCATTGCTCCTGTGTCGTGATAACCTATCACTATGCGCTCTGCGCCGGTTCTAGCGTATTAATTCAGGCTCATATTTGTTAAAAACAGATAACCCATGGTTTCAACCATAGGCTAGCACAAACAAAAAAGGCCAATCTTGTTCAGATTGGCCTTTTCTTTATTGTTTACCTAATTTCTATCCATTCATAGAAATCAAGAACTCTTCATTGTTCATGGTGCTAGCCATTCTAGTTTTCAAGAACTCAACCGCTTCTTCAGGATTCATGTCATCCAACATTTTGCGGAGTATCCAAAGCCTTTGAAGCATGTTTTTATCTAAAAGCAAATCTTCGCGACGAGTGCTAGATGCAGGTACATCAATTGCCGGATAAATACGCTTATTGGCAAGCTTTCTATCGAGTTGAAGCTCCATATTACCAGTACCCTTAAATTCTTCGAAAATTACTTCGTCCATTTTAGAACCAGTATCTGTAAGGGCTGTTGCAATTATGGTTAATGAACCCCCATTCTCAACATTTCTTGCCGCGCCAAAAAAGCGTTTTGGCTTATGCAATGCGTTAGAATCAACACCACCTGAAAGTATTTTACCTGATGCAGGAGCAGTTGTGTTGTAAGCCCTAGCCAAACGCGTAATAGAATCGAGAAGAATAACCACATCGTGGCCACATTCTACCATTCTTTTGGCCTTTTCTAAAACCACGCCTGCAATGCGTGTGTGTCTCTCAGCTGGTTCGTCGAAAGTAGAAGAAACCACTTCAGCTCTTACGTGGCGTGCCATGTCTGTAACTTCTTCAGGGCGTTCGTCTATCAACAAAATAATGAGATAAACTTCAGGATGGTTTTTAGCAATGGCGTTAGCTACTTGTTGTAATAAAATGGTTTTACCCGTTTTGGGTTGAGCCACAATTAAACCACGTTGGCCTTTGCCAATAGGGGCAAAAAGGTCAATTATTCTGGTTGAATATTCATCTCGCTTATTAAGCAGGTTCAACTTCTCATTAGGAAAAAGTGGGGTTAAATGCTCAAAAGCAATTCTATCTCTTACTTCTTGCGGGGTTCTTCCATTTATATGGTTAACCTGAATTAAAGCAAAGTACTTTTCGCCTTCTTTAGGTGGGCGAATTACTCCATTCACGGTATCTCCAGTTTTTAGGCCAAACAGTTTTATTTGAGAAGGAGAAACGTAAATATCATCGGGCGAAGGCATGTAGTTATAGTCTGCCGATCTCAAAAATCCATACCCATCAGAAATGATTTCGAGAACACCTTCGTTGGCAATTTTGCCATCAAAATCATAAGTATGAGCTATTGGAGATTCTTCTCTTTCTTCCCTGTGGCTTTCTCGCTCTCTTCTATCGTCTCTTCTATCGTAATCGCGATTTCTGTCTCGGTCTCTAGATTCGTTTCTATCTCTATTGTCTCTAACTTCTCTATTTTCTCGGTTGTCTCTTGCCTCTCGGTTGTCTCTATTTTCCCTTCTTTCGCGATCACGGTTTCTGTCTCCATCGCGATCTCTATCTCTAGATCTTTCGCGATCTCTGTGCTCTGACCTTTCTTTGGGTTTTTGGCGGCGATCGTCTTCAGCTTCGCTTCTTTTATCTTCAACCGCGGCTTTTTCAACTTCGGTATTTGGCGTTTCATCAACCGTTGCAATTGATTCTTCAATAGGCCCTTGCGAGCTGCCCACTCTAGAAGAATCTTGTTTAACAATTCTCCTTCTCCGCCCAGTTCTTTGAGCAGGTTCTTCCGTGTTAGCAGTTTCTATTTCTGCTTTTACAGGAGTAGCAATTTGTTGTTGAGAGGAGGCTTCGATGATACTTTCTATGAGTTCATTTTTCTTGAACTTTCTAAAGTTTTTAATATCGAGATCTTTTGCAATTTGATGCAATTCGGGCAACTTCTGTTGCTCCAAGTTTTCAACATCAATCATGACGTAAAATGAATTTTGAATAAGAAATTATCAAGTTATAGTAAGGTCTTCCGGAAATTAATTGGAAGCTCTTGAAGGGATTAAAACCTAATTATCACCCGTGGGGGCGAATATACTCGATAAATTATATTCTAAGCAATAATGCGAATAGGTTCTTCTAGAAACTGGGCAAAAGTTTGCAAGAATTTAGCTCCCATAGCACCATCAACAACTCTGTGGTCGCAGCTTAGGGTAACTTTCATCATATTGCCAATTGCTATTTCGCCATTTTTTACAACGGGCTTTTGAACAATTGCACCTACGGCAAGAATACAAACATCAGGGGTATTTATAATAGCAGTGAACTCATCAATTCCAAACATCCCTAAGTTAGAAATGGTAAAGGTGTTGCCACTATATTCTTCTGGTTGTAACTTCTTGTCTCTGGCTTTTGCACCAAGTTCTTTTACTTCAGCTGATATGGCCGAAATTGGTTTTGCATCAGCATGTTTTATTACTGGTACTATTAGGCCATCGTCAATAGCGGTTGCTACGCCAATGTGCACATGGTGGTTGGTTCTTATTCTATCGCCCATCCAAGCAGAATTAACTCCTGGATGTAGCTTAAGCGCGGCAGCAGCGGCTTTAATAATAATGTCGTTAAACGACACTTTTGAACCTAAATAATCATTTATGGCAGAACGCGCTTCAACCACGCGATCCATGTTAATTTCTCTTGTTAAATAAAAATGTGGTGCTGAAAATTTGCTTTCACTTAGCCTTCTTGTAATGGCTTTGCGCATTTGAGAAACTGGTGTTTCTACAAAACTTTCAGATGAAATATTTGGGGCAAACGCAGCCGCAGGAAGTTTAGAAGGCGAATAATTTTCAACATCACGGCGAACCACTCTACCACCTTCTCCAGAACCAGGCACTTGGGCAATATTAATTCCAGACTCGTTGGCCAATTTTTTGGCCAACGGCGAAGCTTTCACCCTGCCGTCAGTTGAAACCTGAACTTGTTCTATTGGAGCTGCAACTGGTTGTGCCGTAGGAGTGGCCGTAGTAGCTGGTTCTGGCGTAGAATCAGGTTCAGCTACAGGCGCCAGAGTTGCTTCTTGTACAGGAACTGAAGAAGATGTTGGTGTGCTGGCTTTTGCTTCAGAAAGTGCTACCTTAAAATCTTCGCCTTTTTTACCAAGAACTGCTAAAATGCCATCAACTGGAACAGTTGTGCCTACTTCAGCTTCAATATGCAAAAGGGTTCCATTAGCTAAACTATCAAAATCCATAGTGGCTTTATCAGTTTCAACTTCAGCTAAAACATCGCCAATTTTTATCTCGTCGCCAACTTTAACCAACCATTCTACAATAACACCTTCTTCCATGGTGTCGCTCATTCGGCGCATTCTTACAACTTCTGCCATTTATTCTATTATTCTAGGGTTACCAACAAACGAATTTGTATTAGGTTCTCACCTTTTAAAGCGCGCAAAAATAGTAGATACCACTTATAACTTTGAATAACTGTTGTGGTGAAATCATCAACAATCAAAGCTGTGTAATTTGCCGCCATTCTTGAAGCTAAAATTACCTTTGAATAAGCAAAAATTGGCATGAAGGAATACCACGACTTACTTAGGCATGTAATGGAAAATGGGGTTGACAAGAGCGACCGCACCGGAACGGGAACAAGAAGCGTTTTTTTTTATTAAATGAGATTTGATATTTATGAGAAGTTTAAAATTTTAAAAAGAAAAAAAGTACAGTTAAAGTCTATTATTTATGAATTGCTTTGGTTTCTGAAAGGCGACACTAACATTAAATACCTTAGCGATAATAAAGTTTCTATTTGGGACGAATGGGCAGATGAAAATGGTGATTTAGGCCCAGTATATGGTAAACAATGGCGCTCTTGGGTTGGTGCCGATGGAAAAGTTCATGACCAAATTGCCAAAGCCATAGAGACCATTAAAAACAATCCTGATAGCAGAAGAATTATTGTAAATGCTTGGAATGTTGGCGACCTTGAGCACATGGCATTAACGCCTTGCCATGCTTTGTTTCAGTTTTATGTTGCCGATGGAAAACTGAGCTGCCAATTGTACCAACGCAGTGCCGATTTGTTTTTGGGCGTGCCTTTTAACATTGCATCTTACGCGTTGCTTACCATGATGATAGCGCAAGTATGCGGTTTAAAAGCGGGTGAGTTTGTTCATACGTTTGGCGATGTGCATATTTATAGCAATCACTTTGACCAAGTAAACGAACAGTTAAGCCGTGATTTTAGGCCATTGCCAACCATGTGGGTTAACCCTGAAGTAAAAAATCTTGAAGACTTCGAATTCAGCGATTTTGAGATTAGAGATTACAATCCGCATCCAGTAATTAAAGCGCCAATTGCTGTTTAATATGATTAAAACCATTATTGTAGCCGCAGCCCAAAACAACGTAATTGGTAAAGACAACGACCTAATTTGGCATCTGCCTAAAGATCTAAAGTTTTTTATGCAAACTACCACTGGCCATGCCATGCTTATGGGCAGAAAAACCATGTTGGCACTTGGCAAACCATTAAAAAACAGGCATCACATTGTTATTAGTAGCAATTTCTCTTTTGAGCACGAGCAAGTAACCATTTGCTCAACAATAGAAGAGGGCATAAAGCTAGCAGAACAAATGGGCGAAAAAGAGTTGTTTATTTCTGGCGGTGGAGCCATTTATGCCTATTGTCTCGAAAACAATTTGGTTGATAAGATTTACCTAACCAGAATCCATCATGAGTTTGAAGGCGATACTTTTTTCCCTGAATTGAACATGAAAAAATGGGTGCTAGCCAATGAAGAATTTGTTGAAGCTGACGAGAAGAATGCTCACGATATGAGCTTTCTTACTTTTTTACCAAATGCTTAAGTCTCTCCTTCTGCACTGTTGTAAATGAAACCCAAGCGCTTACCTGTTTTAATTGCAGTATTGCCTTGTTGCACAATTCTTTGCTGAAGAGTAACTTCCTTCACATCATCAAACGGTGGAACAAACAAATCAAAATCAATGGCCTGACCCATGGCATTTTGCACAATATCTCTGGCCACGTTTTCATTAAAAAACTGATTGTCAAAATCTTGATATAGAAATGACAATTGCCTGCGACCTTGCACAAAAAAGTTCATGTCTTTATTAACGAAAATTCTGCCCAACAAATACCCCACATCTGCAAAACGGTTAAAGCGCAATGAATCAGCTAAAAAATTGTAAATGAGTATCATGCCAAAATACCCGTTTTGAACATCAGCTTGTACCTTGTTAGAATTATAAATAAAATGCTCTTCAGGAAATGCAAACACGTTCGTGTGCATTTGAAGCAAAAGCGCATCGCCTGCAAATCGCATTTCGGCCTCATAAGAGCCAATGTTACTGTAGTATAAGTCAAGTTCACTTTTTTGTTCTTCCAAATCTTTCTTTAGTTCACCAATTATATTTTCAGCACTTGTTTTTAAGGTGGAAAAAGTTTCAAGAGTCTGTCTGTAAACCAATTGCTTTAGTTCAGACTTTTGAATAAAATGGTCGCTTAATTTCTTATACTGTTCTTGGTTCATGCGCTAATATGCTTTGGCGAAGATTACCCTTTGTTTAGATGGTTTACCTGAAAAGACACATAACCCTTCAGATTTATCGCCATCAAACGGAATACAACGAATGGTGGCCTTTGTTTGTTCTTTGATTTTCAACTCGGTTTCGGTGGTGCCATCCCAATGAGCTAAAATGAACCCGCCTTTGTTCTCAAGAATGTCTTTAAACTCATCCCAAGAATCAGCGGTATGGGTATTTTCTTTTCTAAAGTTTAATGCTCTATTATAAATGTTGAGTTGAATTTCTTCAAGAAGACTTTCAATTTGAGCAGCTAAACCATTTAACGACACAATATTTTTCTCTTTAGTGTCTCTTCTTGCCAATTCAACTGTTTTGTTCTCCAAGTCTCTAGGGCCAATTGCAACACGCACTGGCACACCTTGAAGCTCATATTCAGCAAATTTCCAACCTGGACGTTGTGTGTCTCTATCATCAAATTTTACTGAAATGTTCTTGACTAATAATTCCTTTACTAAAGGCTCAATTGCTGCCCTAATTTGCTCTAGCTGTTCGTCGCCTTTATAAATTGGAACAATGGCAACTTGTAGCGGTGCCACTTTTGGCGGCAAAATAAGCCCATCGTCATCTGAATGAGCCATTATCAAAGCACCTATAAGTCTGGTTGAAACGCCCCATGAAGTGGCCCAAACATATTCTTCCTTGCCATCCTTTCCAGCATATTTTACATCAAACGCCTTGGCAAAGTTTTGACCCAAAAAGTGCGATGTTCCTGCCTGAAGCGCTTTGGTGTCTTGCATCATGGCTTCAATGCAATAAGTATCTTCTGCACCAGCAAAACGCTCATTTTCGGTTTTTATGCCTTTAATAACAGGCAAGGCCAAAAAGTTCTCAGCAAAATCAGCATATACATCAAGCATTTGTTTGGTTTCTTGTAATGCCTCTTCTTTAGTGGCGTGTGCCGTATGGCCTTCTTGCCATAAAAACTCGGCAGTTCTTAAAAACAATCGGGTTCTCATCTCCCATCTCACTACGTTGGCCCATTGGTTAATGAGCAACGGCAGGTCACGGTAAGATTGAATCCAGTTCTTATATGTATTCCATATTACCGCTTCACTAGTAGGGCGAACTACTAATTCTTCTTCTAATTTGGCATCAGGATCAACAATAAGCTTTCCCTTTTGGTTGGGGTCGTTTTTTAACCTGTAGTGTGTAACAACCGCACACTCTTTGGCAAATCCTTCGGCATTTTTCTCTTCAGCCTCAAACAACGACTTAGGCACAAACAAGGGAAAATATGCATTTACGTGCCCCGTTTGTTTAAACTTCTTGTCGAGTTCGGTTTTCATATTATCCCAAATAGCAAAGCCGTATGGTTTTATTACCATGCAACCTTTAACACCTGAATGTTCTGCCAAACCCGCTTCTTTAACAAGGTCGTTATACCACTCTGAATAGTCTTCTGCTTTTGATGTTATTTTCTTTGCCATTGTGCCGAAATTTGGAACAGTACTTGTCCTTTACTGTGTAGAATTATTGTTGAATCCGCAAAACTAATCAAGATGCCAACGCCAACTGTACAAAATCGCCTATTAGAGCAAGTAAACATCCCGCTGTGTTTGTTTGCAATTCTATTCACTAGTGGTCTGTTTTCGTGTACAACCAACAAGTATATGGTAACAGATGGAGTTTATTACGATCATTCTCAAGATTATAAAAAGCTACCTGCCAACAGGCCAAGTAATTCTAACGTGGCCACTAATAATTCATCAACCAAAGGCAAATACGTTAGGCCACAAGATGAGTTTCAACCACAAGCTGCAAATCCAAATGCACAATCGGCTTACAACAATCAGCAACCTCAATATGTAGAAACTGATACCGTTTACGGAAGTGATTCTGAACCAACTACCATTGTAAACAACAACTACTATTATGATGAGTATTACGACATGGATGACGATGATTTTTGCTACACAAGAAGAATTAACAACTTCTGCCACTCATCAGGATCTTGGAATTACTACTCTAATTATTCATATTACGGTTGCAACAATTGGTGGTATAATGACCCTTTTTATAACCCTGTAGTTTACAATTGGGGATGGGGATATTACACACCTGGCGTTAATGTTTATGTAGGCTACGGTTATCCGTACAGATATAGTAGAAACAGATGGAGATATGACAGATGGGGATATCCATATTACTCAGGCTGGAATTCAGGATACGGATATTACGACCCCTGGTTTAACAACTACTATGGTTGGGGAAACAACTATGGCTGGGGCTACAATAATGGCTATTGGGATGGCTATGGAAATGGATACAACAACGGTTACTGGGATGGTAATTACAACAGTGGAAACTACATCAGAAACCGATCAAATTCAAATAGAAACACAGGCCCGGCAGGACCTGTTTATGGCCGTTCAGGTGCTGTTGCCGGAAATGAGCGTGGCGTAGGAAATCACAGTGGGGGTACACGTACTAGTGGAAATAATTCAGGTAGTTCAAGAGAGCAAGTATTGCCAACCAGAAGACCATCAACTGTTGGCAATGGAAGAACTTATGCTTCTGCCAATAACAATCAAAATGCTAGCGCAAGTAGAAACGAAACGCTTGTAAATGGTAAAAGAACCGATGTAAATCAAGGTTCAAGAACAGAAGTAAATGTAAATGATGCTTCAAGAGAAAAAACAACTTCACCATCAAGAGATAATACCGCAATAGGTTCAAGCAAAAAAAGTGAAGCTCCCGTTAGAGTAACACCAAATGGTGGCTCAAGAACCAGTATTTCTACTGAACAACCAAAGGCATCGACAACAAAAACCACCGAGCGACCTATCAGAACCACGCCGCAAAGGGTAACTACCTCATCCGAAAAAACGAATAATCGCCCAACATCAACAAGATCCGAATCTAACCCAGCCACTAGCCCACAGGTTACACCAGCGCGCACCACTACTAAACCATCATCGCGGCCAACTTACAGAACTGAAACAAAGCCTGCTTCAAAACCAAGCAACAATCAATATAAGCCTCGCAGCACTCAACCTTCTTCGAAGCCAAAATCTACAAGCCCAAGTAGCCAACCAAGCAGGTCTAGATACGAAGCACCCAAATCTTCATCTAGCCCGTCTAGGTCAACCAGCAGGCCCTCTTCTTCTACTCCATCTAAACCGAGTGGAATAAGCTCTGGCGGTGGTTCAAGACCAAGCCCAAGCACTTCGCCTTCAAGATCTAGCAGCGGTTCAAAACCTTCAAGCGGAAGCAGTAGCAGTGGCGGAACCAGATCTGCACCTAAACGATAAAACAACCAGTAATAACTAACAATCATGAAAAAAATCACTTTCATAATAGGCATACTATGCGCTTTTGGAAGCGCAAAAGCCCAGAGTATATTCGATGCCATGCGCTATTCGCATACCAATTATACTGCCAACGCCAGGGCCATGGCCATTGGTGGAGCTTTTGGTGCATTAGGAGGCAATTCATTGTCTTCTTCAATAAACCCGGCTGGTATTGCCTTTCACCCAACTTCTGAGTTTACCGCTAGCTTGGCCTATCTCAATGGCAATACTTCAACCCAATATGGTTTTGAAAATACCGAAGACGCTAAATATGCGCTTAACATTCCAAACCTGTCTTACACATATAGTGAGTTTGAAACCGATTTTGGCAAACCAGTAAAGGAAGGTTGGATAAACCACAGTTTTACCATGAACCTGAACCGCAGTAACAGCTTTGGCAGAAACATGTTGCTAAATGGCGAAGGCATTTCTCATGGAATGGTGAACCATTTTGCTGAAGATGCCACCAAAACTTGGAATGATGGATACCCACTCGATTCATCAACTTTTGGCGGACTTGCTTATTTCGGCTACTTAATTGACCCTACGTATGACTCTGACAGCAATGTAATTGGTTTCATTCCGTCAGTTATGGATGTTGATGATACGAAATACAACCAGCTGCAATCGTTGGCTTCTAGGGGAAATATTACTGATATGAACTTTGGTTGGGCAGGTAATTACTCAAACAAATTTTATGTTGGAATTAACATGGGCCTACCCATGCTTAATTACAGAGAGCAAGGCAGCTATATTGAAAACAATCTTTATGATGGCGACGATAACTACAACGCCATGGAGCTAAAACACACACTGAAAGACAATGGAATTGGCATTAATGTTTCGGCTGGGTTAATCTACAGACCGGTTAAATTTTTGAGATTAGGTATTGCCGCCAAAACCCCTACTTTCTTTAGCATTACCCGTACCTATGAAGTGAGCCTTACCACTGATACTGACGTAAAAGGTATTATGGAAATAGAGCCATCAAAAAGCGAAACTGAATACAGATTAATTACTCCTTATCAATTTACATTGAGCGCTGCTGCAATTCTGTTTAAGCGTGGCTTTGTTTCTATAGACTATATGGTGAGCGACCCGAGTTCAACTCGCTTGCGCGGGCCTGGTTTAAACGGCGGAGCTCAATATTTTACCCAAAATCGCAAAATTCAGCAAGAACTAATGGGTACCAACCAGTTGCGTTTAGGTGCTGAATGGACCATTGGACCACTGGCATTGCGTGGTGGTTACAGCACGACTTCAACCCCTTTTGCTAGCAACATTGACCCTTATGGACCATCTGGCTTAACCAGCTATTCTGGCGGAATTGGATTTAGAGACGAAGGATTCTTTGTGGACCTTGGTTTTCAAACCACCGAAAGCACAGATTACTTTACTCCTTACTACCTGAATGATGGCAGCAACATTATGGCTAAGAACAACAATCTATCTGCTACCGTAATGGCCACCGTTGGCTTTACGTTTTAGGTACTCTTCATAGCAATGGTTTTATAAAACCCATTAGGCAGCGGTCTGATGGGTTTTTTGTTTCCCTACTTTCGCCTCATGCAATTACTAAAGGCCTTAACTGAAATTCATGCGCCATCGGGCGAAGAGCATTACTTGAAAGATTTCATCTTAGAATTTGTGGCAGAAAACGCCAAAAATTGGAAGGTTGAACCCATTATTATCAAAGACGGTATACAAGACAATTTGATGTTGGTTTTTGGCAAGCCGAGAACGGCTGTTTTTGCCCACATGGATTCTATTGGATATACCGTTGCCTACAACAACAAAGTGGTAAAAATTGGTGGGCCTGATTGCACCGGGAATTGGGAATTGGTAGGACATGACTCAAAAGGTGAAATAGACACCATTCTGCTTGAAAAGAACGATGAACTGTTTGTAAAATTCAAAAGACCAATTGACCGCGGAACTTCACTAACCTTTAAACCTAATTTTCAAGAAACCAAGAATTTCATTCAATCACCCTACATGGACAACCGATTGGGTGTTTACAATGCTCTTAAACTTTGCGAAACGCTGGAAAACGGCATTGTTGCTTTTAGCTGTTGGGAAGAGCACAAAGGTGGTGCTGTTCCCTACTTGGGTAAAATGATTTATGAAGAATATAGTGTTAGCCAAGCTCTCATTTCCGACATCACCTGGGTTACAGAAGGTGTTTTGGCAGGAAAAGGTGTGGCCATTTCCATGCGCGATTCATCTATTCCTAGAAGATCCTTCGTAAACCACATAATTGAACTCACAAAACAAAGCGGCATTCCTTACCAACTAGAAGTAGAAAGTGCTGGTGGTTCAGACGGAACAGCTCTCCAAATGAGCCCCTACCCTTTTGATTGGTGCTTTATCGGCGCCCCAGAAAGTCATGTGCATTCACCCCTAGAAAAAGTACATAAAGCAGATATTGATGCCATGCTTAAGTTGTATGAGTATTTGATGGAAAAACTCTGATTAGTGTTGAGTCTTGAGTGCTGAGTCTTGAGTCTTGAGTATTTTTTTGATTTGTAGCACCCTGTCTTTCAGACTCATAAGCACTTTTACAATACGTTTTCTTACCGAGTATAAAAATTCAGGGCTGTTCCTAAAACCCACTAGTTACTATTCCCTAGTTTCTAATGACTAATAATTCCCTAATGGCTAATGGCTGGTCGCTAATTCGCTAATTCACTACCTCCCTACTTCACTATCTTAAGACTCAAATCCAATGCTCGGGCTCTTTGCGTTAGCGAACCAGATGAAATGAAATCGACACCCGTTTCGGCATAAGCTCTAATGTTATGATCATTAATACCGCCTGATGCCTCTGTAATTTTTTGCTTGTTGATGATTTGAAGTGCTTCGCGAATTAAATCTGGACTGAAGTTATCTAGCATAATCCAGTCAACTGCGGGTAACGACATTACTTCTTGCACTTCTTCAAGAGTGCGGGTTTCTACTTCTATTCTTAATCTAAGTCCTTTGGCTTTTTGATATTCTACGCATCTTTCAACTGCCTTCGTAATAGAGCCACATTGGTCAATGTGGTTGTCTTTTATCATCACCATATCATAGAGGCCAAACCTGTGGTTTTTACCGCCACCAACAGACACTGCCCATTTCTCTAAAACCCTGAATCCAGGAGTGGTTTTGCGAGTATCAAGCAAATTGGTAGGCAAATCGTTAATCAATTGAGCAACATTGTTGGTTTTGGTGGCTATTCCGCTTAAATGCTGCACAAAGTTTAGAATAACACGCTCGGTGGTAAGTATAGATCTGGTGCTGCCCGAAATGGTAAAAATGATATCTCCTTTAGCCAAGGAATCTCCGTCCTGCTTAAGCTTTTCAACCTGTAATGTTGAATCGAAAGCTTCCGTAACCAAGTCTAAAATGGGGTTTCCTGCCCAAATACCTGTGTCTTTACAAACCAGTTTGGCTACTGATTGATGATTTTCTTCAACAGTACTTTGAGTGGTATGATCAGCTTCTTGAATGTCTTCGTTAAGGGCGCTTTTTACAAACTGTTGTAAGTAGCTCCAATGCTGAGCCAAAAGGCTATTCGTCATTATCTACTGATTTGTCTAGAGAAAGTTCTATTTCCTGAATTTTCATGTTGCCATCAGACCCTTTTACGCGAATAAGTGTTCGGTAAGTGCCTTTCTTAGTCTTCAAATAACCAATGCTATAAAGCGGCTTTTCCTTGTCGTCGTTTCTATGTTTCTCATCAAAGGCAGAAGGATTACTCTTCTCAAAAAAGTCTTTAATTACGCCTTTTGCTTGGGTTTTACTGTACGTGTTTTGAATATTGAAGCCGCCACCTTTTATGGTAAGCAAGATTCTATCGTCAAAATACGATGACAAATCATTTGCATCACCGGCTTTAAGAGCGTTGTAAATTTTCTTTAATGATGCTGCAGAAGCCACCAAAGTTGTGGCCACCAACATGAATAAGAGTATGTGCCTAAAATTCCTCATGATGCCTTTTGAAGAGTAGAACGAAAATAATGCCAAAAACTGGGGCTTGGATATGAAATTTATTATTGAATAGGTTTTAATGAAAGCATTTGAAACTCGTTCACCTTTCTACTTTTGCACCATGAGCAAGAGAAAGGTTTGTTTAATTATTATGGATGGCTGGGGACATGGGCCAAACAACGATAAAGTAAACGCGATTTTAAGCGCCAATACTCCATTTGTTGACGGTATGTACAAGCAATTTCCCAACAGCGAATTGCTTACTTGTGGTTTGCACGTGGGTTTGCCTGATGGGCAAATGGGAAATTCTGAAGTGGGCCATTTGAACATTGGTGCGGGTAGAGTGGTGTATCAACAATTGGTGCTCATAAACAATGCTTTCTCAAATGGCTCAATTAGTCAAAATCAAGTGCTGCTAAATGCGGCAGAATATGCAAAAAGCAAAGGCAAGAAGGTTCACTTATTGGGTTTGGTTTCTGATGGTGGAATTCACTCGCACATCAATCATTTTAAGGGTTTAATTGAATTCTTCAAAAACCAAAACGCTGGCGCTGTTTATGTGCACGCGTTTACCGACGGCCGCGATACTGACCCGAAAAGCGGAGCAGGTTTCATTAAAGAATTGGCCGATTTCGGAGCTAGTAAAAATGCTCAAATAGCTTCTATTATTGGTCGTTATTATTCAATGGACCGAGATTTTAAATGGGATAGAATTAAACTTGCTTATGATGCTATGGTGAATGGCATTGGAAATAATACCAATGACCTTATTGGTGCAATTGAAAGCTCTTATGCTGAAGGAACCACTGACGAGTTTTTGCAGCCAATTGTTAATTCAGCATGCGGTGAAAATGGCAAAATAGAGCCTGGCGATGTGGTGATAAACGTGAACTTTAGAACCGATCGTGGCAGACAAATTTCCAGAGCCCTAACACAGGAAAGTTTTGCTGATTTTGGAATAGAACCAATTGACATCAAATACATAACACTCACCGAGTACGATGCCACTTACAACAATGTTGAAGTAGTTTTTGAAAATGATAACCTTCAAAATACACTAGGCGAAGTATTAACCAACCAAGGAAAAACCCAGCTAAGAATTGCTGAAACTGAGAAGTACCCACATGTAACTTTCTTTTTCTCGGGTGGAAGAGAAACACCGTTTGAGGGCGAAGAGCGAATTATTTGTCAATCGCCCAAAGTAGCTACTTACGATTTAGCACCAGAAATGAGTGCCCAACAAGTTGCCGAAGAAGTAATTGTTTTTTCTCAAAAAAACCACCCAGATTTTATCGCGTTGAATTTTGCCAATGCTGACATGGTTGGCCATACTGGCGATTTTGCAGCGGTAGAAAAAGCGGTAGAAGAAGTTGACCGAAGAACTGAACAAGTGGTAACTGAACTCTCCAAACTTGGTTACTCATTTCTTATTACCGCCGACCATGGCAATGCTGATTATGAAGTGAATGATGATGGCAGTCC
This sequence comes from Bacteroidota bacterium, assembly GCA_020437725.1. Taxonomy (GTDB): domain Bacteria; phylum Bacteroidota; class Bacteroidia; order CAILMK01; family JACPUW01; genus JAGQWA01. The sequence goes on from JAGQWA010000018.1 coordinate 16,957, forward strand.
GAACACAGCACACACAACCAATCCTGTTCCTTGCTTTTTAATAGATGCTTTGAATGAATACGCTCAACTTAACAACGGCAAACTGGCCGATTTAGCACCAACAGTGCTTAAGCTAATGGAGATTGAGCAACCTACAGAAATGACAGGCAACAGTCTTATTTAGCCATTTCGTAATCCCAATTGGTATTTACTACGGCACCTAAATCATGAAGAAGGTTATACAAGCCAAAGAAGGTTCTGTTCACAAACAGCGCATCTTTTGGTCCCCTAGCTTTCTTAGATTTTCGCAATTCGGGCACTTTGCTCATTTGCTCGCCATACTCAAAAATCTGCTTCATATAGGCTTTGTCTCCAAAATCAAATTCGTTGGCTACAATAGGTTTAGACAGCATGGTTATGCTTTCTTTCAATACATCTTTAAAGAAGGCTTTTTCGTATTCACTATCGTCTTCAAAAATCATGTTCAAAGCCAATAAACGCTCTTCTAGTAGAGCTTCGCTTTCAAAAGTTGATGGCAACAACAAATCGAAAAAGCGGTGGTAGAACGAATCATCTAACTCCTTAATACAACCGAAATCAATCACTCCCAAAGTACCATCATTCGAGAAAAGGAAATTGCCCGGATGCGGATCGGCATGCAAGGTTTTTAAATGGTGCAATTGATAATTGTAAAAGTCCCACATTTTTTGGCCAAGGGCGTTTCTTATTTCCTGACTTGGCTTGGTTGCCAAAAACTCATCAAGGTGCTGGCCTGCTAGCCATTCCATTGTAATAATGCGTTTTGACGAGTATTCTGGGTAGTATTTCGGAAACTTAATTCCTTCTAAAAATCCAAGTTTATAAGATAAATCAACCGATCGCTTTAACTCTAAATCATAGTCAGTTTCTTCGAGCAAACGGTCTTTCACTTCTTCAATATACTGCTCTACATCGGCACCTTTCATACCAATAATTCTGGTGGCGAAAGGCTTTATTAAGTTAAGGTCAGATATTACGCTATTGGCTACTCCAGGATATTGAACTTTAATGGCCATTTTTTTGCCGTTCAATTCACCTGAATGAACCTGCCCCATGCTGGCGGCATTCACTGCGTTTTTTGAGAAGTTTTTAAACACTTCAAAAGGTGATTTACCAAGTTCTTGCTTAAAGGTTTTTACCACTAAAGGAAGCGATAACGGCGGCGCAGAATACTGAGCCATAGCAAACTTTTTGGTATAAGCTTCAGGTAAAATACCCTGGTCCATGCTTAACACCTGAGCCACTTTTAGGGCACTGCCTTTTAAGTTGCTTAGCGAAGAGTAAATATCTTCAGCGTTTGCAGTGTCTAAACGCTCTTTGTCTTTGGCACCGGTTGCGTAATATTTTAAGTAGTTGATACCCACTTTGGCACCAGTTGAAACAAATTTTGACGCTCGCTGAACCTTACTGGTCGGAATTTTTTCTTGCTCTTTCATGCGAATGCGTTTTGACCCATGAATTTGGCAAAATCGAAAGCCGAGTCTACCACTCCTTTCTGCAAACCATCAAACAATAGATTCGTTGATTTTTCAATGGCTTCATCTGTTTTGGCAAATGCTTGGCTGGTATCTTTCATAAAGTACTTGAACACAAAAACAAGATGAAACTGAAACCCTTTAACCAGAAGCTTTTTGAACATTGGCCGCTTGGCAATTTCATTCTGCTCTTCGCCATATTCAATTAGTTCATTAAAAAATGATTCTAACCCCTTTACACCTTTTGCAAAAGGACTATTGGGTTGCAGAATGGGTTGGTTTCCGAACGCCAACCTAAAATAAGATAGGTTCTTTTTTAGCTGTTCTATTAAGGTAAAATAGAAAGCCAAAGTTCGTTCGCGTGCATTGTAAGCATCAAAAGCTTCGTCGCCTTTAACTATGCCAATGGTTCTTTCAAAAAGCTCATTCCAAAAACCAATTTCTAACGACTCAAAATTGGCATAATGCTCATAAAACTGAGCTTCTTCAATCTTAATGGTTTCGCAAAAGGCAAAAACGGTTTTAGGCCGTTCGCCTTCGGTTAAAAGATACTTTTGGTATCCTTCTACAATCTTATTTTTCAAATCTTGGCTCATGGGTTTTGCTTTGATTTTGTTTTTCAACTTTCAAATCTTTTTGAAAGTTTAGTACTTAAAGATGTTCTATATCAAATTGTTGTTCAAAAAGTGTTAAAGCTTCAGAGTTGACATTCCACCATCAACTCTCAAAACTTGGCCGGTCATCCATGATGATTTTTCAGAAAGAAGAAATGCGGTCAATTCTGCAATATCATCAGGTTGCCCATATCGTTTTAATGGATGCCTTTCAGCAGCGGCAATTTGTTTTGTACTGTTTACCAAAAGTTTTTCGGCAAGTGGAGTATTAACTAACGATGGCGCAATGGCGTTGAATCTAATTCCATATTGGGCATATTCTGCCGCTAGCGATTTGGTAAGGCCTTCAACTGCGCCTTTAGCACCTGAAATTGAAGAATGAAACGGCATACCCAACTTGTGTGCTACTGTTGAAAAAAGTACTACCGACGCATTTCCATTTGCCTTTAACTGCTTAAAACAAGCTTGAATCGTTTTCACTGCACCCAGGTAATTTACCTGCAAATCGTGCTCAAAATCTTGAATTGTTAGTCTATGAAATGGCTTTAAATTAATAGTTCCAGGGCAATAAACTAGGCCAGAAATGTTCTCTAATTCAATTTCTAAACTTTGAGAAAGCACATCAAGTTTATACCATTTCGCGTTTGCTGGAATAAAAGCTGGTTCAGACCTAGAAATTAAATGAAGTGTAAAGTCAGTATTTTCCGAGAAGATTTTTGTAAGAGCCAACCCTATTCCGCCTGAGGCACCAATAATAACCAAGTTTTTCATGCCTTAAAAACAAGGCATTTAGAAGTTGGTTTTACTTATTTCAAATTACCTAAAAAGCGCATAAAATCGCTTCTTATAGCGGGATCGTTAAACTTTCCGCAATATTCGGCTGTAACTGTGCTACTATCAGTATCACGAATTCCACGAGACGAAACACACATGTGGTGTGCATCTATAACCACAGCAACGTCATGGGTTTCGAGTACTTCTTTTAACTCGTTAGCAATTTGAATGGTTAAACGCTCTTGCACTTGCGGCCTTTTACTGTAATAATCTACAATTCTATTAATCTTACTAAGGCCAATTACTTTACCTGAAGAAATATAGGCCACGTGGGCTTTACCAACTATTGGTAAAAAATGGTGCTCGCAAGTGCTCGAAACTCTAATATCTTTTTCAACCAGCATTTGCTTGTACTGATACTTATTTTCGAACAATGAAGGTTGTGGTTTATTTTCGGGGTTTAGCCCTTTAAAAATCTCCTTTACGAACATTTTAGCCACGCGCTTAGGCGTGTCTTTTAAACTATCATCGTCAAGATCTAAACCTAGAATTAGCATTATCTCTCTAAAGTGCTTTTGCACCAATTCCATTTTCAACTCATCGTCAGTATCAAAAGCATCGTCACGCAAGGGAGTTTCAATAGAAGTAAATAAATGGTCGTCATCAATCATTTCAAATGCAGATCGGGTTCCGTTAGTATGCTTGTTGCTTTCGCTCATTACAGAATTATTTCAGCTAGTAAAACATAATGAACCCATTTTGGTTCTGTTTAAAATAGCTACAAAATTAGGCTAACTAAAATTTGAAGGCATATTGCAAAGAATATTACAAAAAAAGCCCGGCAGGGAACCGGGCTATAGCAGGCATTAAATGTGGAAATAATTAAAGGTTTTAGGGCTTTAATGTGTGTTGCTATAGAGACGTGAAAAGCATGCAGAAAGTTGCATCTTTGTAGTACTTATTGGTTAAATACACTTTTTCTGTGGTGAATGAAGTTACCAATGTGGTTGCGTAAAATGTTCTAACATTGCGCTTTAAACCTGAATAATTACAAACACTATATACAATGAGCACAAAGAGAATTTTTGTAGCAATTCCGCTAAGCGATGAAATTAAAGATGAATTGCTCTCCACACTTCCAGAAGGCAGAAACCCAAGTATTAGGTGGACAACCAAAGAAAACCTACATTTTACA
>JAGQWA010000190.1 GCA_020437725.1 Bacteroidota bacterium
TCTTTTGTACTTGCAACATTTCCGTTGCCTAAATCCCATCTATAATTTTCTATGGTTCCTGTGCCAATTGTGCTCGAATTGGTAAAAGCAGTTGTTTGACCCAAGCAGGTATTGCTAATTACAAAATCGGCAGATGGTATTGAATAAACTTCAACCGCAGATGTAATTGAGTCTGCACAGCCATTGGTAGAAATTACTTTTAGTTGCACAGAATAAGTACCAGCAGAACCATAAGTATGCAAAGGATTGTCGGCAGTTGATTGATTGTTATCGCCAAAATTCCAGTTGTAAGAAAGTGCATCTGAACCTGAATAAACTGTTGAATCATTAAAGGCAACGGATTCTTTATCGCAGCTATTTATGGCCCCAAAGGCGGCGTTAGGAACGGCATAAATATTGGCTTTTTTACTTATTCGTTTTGAGCAGCCACCAGCCGAAGTAACAGTAAGCCTAACGGTATATGTGCCTTCGGCACTGTATAAATGATTGGCATTTTTACTCTGAGCGGTATCGCCATCGCCAAATTCCCATAAATATCCGGCTATGGTTCCATTGTTTAAAGTTGATGCATCTGTAAAAGAAATGCTATTGCCAAGGCATTGGTCGGTAAAGTTGAAAGCTGTTTCAGGAATTTCGTGAATGGTAACATCTTGATACGCAGTTGCTTTGCAGCCAGAAGGAGCAGTGGCTTGTAACGAAACATTATAAGTGCCAGGATTTGTATAAAGTTTGGCGGTATTCATAAAACGAGAATTGGTGTTATCGCCAAACTTCCATAGGTATTTGTTTGCATTTCCGCCTGTAGATTTATTGGTAAATACCACTAATTCTCCTAAACAAGTATCGCCAGCTGAGAAGGCAACATGTGGGTGTGGCGAAACATATATATAGCGTGAAAGAGTTGTGTCGCAACCATTTGGCCCAATTGAAATTGAAATGTCAACTTTAAAAATATCGTTTGCTTCGCTTGTATCAGCAATATATCTAAGCCTAAAGTCGGCTTTTCCGCTTGGCGGCATGGTAAGCGTATCAACCGGTGCTACACCATTGCTTTTCATTTGAATACTTTTTATTACCCAGCCAGTTCCCAGATCTGCATTTGTATATCCATTTGGCGTTTTTACACCATAGGCAATGGTGTCTCCAACGCACATTGTGTCGGGCGATGTTGCTGTTCCTTGGCCAAAAGTGCCTTGAAAAGGGAATGCCTTTAATAATCCAACGCCTCTTATTTCTGCATCTACTTTTGCAACTAAAGTATCGTCAAAATTGATGGTGTCGGCCTTACCATTAGGGTGCGAAGTCCAAACTTTAATTACGTGTCGGCCAAGCGATAAAGCAAGCGTGCTATCTAGCGTAACAATTTTACTGTGCCCGGCAGTGCTATAGCTTGTATCTATTGCCGAGGTGAGTTTTACTGGAGTTTGTAGTTTACCGTCAACAGACCAATGTACTCGAACACTGTCAAGTTTATTGGTTCCGTTGTTAACTATTCGAGCCTTTACATTGTTAATGCCGCAATTGGCATTTGTAGGCGACGTAAGAATTTCAACACCAGCGTTATTTGGTACTGGTGGTGCATATATAAACGAAACATCGTCAACCCAAAAAGATGAATTTTGATCAATTGGGTATAAGTCTAAAAATGACACTCGGTTAACTGAGTTTGAAAAAGACCCTTGAAATTCTTCGTCAATAAAAATGTTCCATTCATTGCGGGTTAGGTTAACGTATATTTTTACTTCGAACCATTTGCCTTGTGGGTAATTGCAAGAAAACATGGTTCCTGATGTCAAGTTGCTAAACGTAATGGTTCCAGTTGTTGAAAAAGTTATTTCAACGGCCCACGTGGTTCCTATCGATGCAGCACCTTGAAAATTAAAATAGGCGCTTTTTCCCGAAGGTATTTTCATCATATGGCGGTATAAAAATTGACCTTCTTCATGTAATCCACCAAATGGTAATACTACGTCTTCGGGGCCTGGGCCAGCATTAAAGTAAATAGACTTAGAGCCACTATAGGCATCGCTAGTGGTCACTTTAACATCATCATTTCCGGTGCCGCCGCTCCAGGTGTCCCATACTGTAGATGATTGCGCTAGCCAGGCGCCATTTGAATAGCTTTCAAAATCGTCAGAAAATGTTTTTAAACTTTGGCCATGAATTACTGAGGTAATGCCAACGAATAAAATTAGTAGCGTAAAGTACTTTCTCATAGTTTACTCAATTTTTTAAGGTATATAGATGAACTGGAAATGGAAGCTGTTAATGCCCATAGCTATAATCCATAATTGGCTCTAATTTACAATTTTTTAACTCTCACTAAACATAAGTGATAAAACTTCATCTTGAGTCTTGAGTCTTGAGTGTTGAGTCTTGAGTCTTGAGTGATGAGTGTTGATGTTCTTCGCTAAATAGAGTTGGCTGTTTTTAGCATTGATAGTTAAAAATCTTTTAAGGCATGTAAAAAAGAGCGGCGCTCAGAATCTGTGCGCCGCTCTAAAACCCTTTATCAAAATTAAAAACCCGTTCTACTAGACCCAACCAAATTTCTGATTCGCCAAGGCTAGATCGTTCAATTGAATTGAGCTTCAATATTAACGGGGGGTAAAAGCAAAAACTACCTCTTTTGAGGTAGTCTTTTTACTTTTTTTCTACCTCTTTTGAGGTATTTTTCAAAAAATGTAAGGCTTAGAAGACTAAATTTTAATGAAACGGCCAATTGTGTTATTGGCTTTTAAATAGAAAACGCCTTGTTCGAGGGTGTCAATTTCTACAGAGTTTTGGCCTTTTTGTAATAGACCATGCATTAATTCTACTCCATTGGCTGAAAATATTATGAACTCAACTTGTTTAATATTTTGCCATTCAACCAGTAATAATTCATTAGCAGGGTTTGGGTAAATAGATAAATCAGTTGTGTTAATTGAATTAATAAACGATGGAGTAAGATTGGTGCATTTAGACAATTTGGTGCAATTGTTTTGGGTTACTTCCACTGCATAGTTTCCGTCAGTAGTGGCAGTAAATATTTTGCCGGTTTCTCCATTAATTGGCGAGTTGGCGTTATCACAATCAACCCATTGATAGGTGGCGTTATTGGCAGTAGAAGTAAGGGTATTACCAGTTCTAGTTACATTGGTATTTACTACGGGAATAGTAATTTCTATGCTTAAAATACTATCGCAACCCTTTTTGGTTTTTAAATTCTGGGTATATGTTCCTGATTTGTTATAGGTTTTACCATTAATGGTAATAGGCGAGCAGCTGGTTTCTGAAATGCTGCTTTCAGCCTTAGTAATTGTTAGGTTTAAATGAACTACGCTGTCGCAGCCATCTTTGGTTTTAAAAGTTTCAGAATAAGCACCTGTTTCTGCATAGGTTTTTCCGCTTGGCGAAGTATAACTATCGCAAGTGGTTTCGGTAATGGTTTGCCCTACAACTGAGCAAGCAAACTCGTAAGCGCCTAAATCCAATTTTCCGAAAGTAACGCGGCTGTTTCCAGCCAAATCAATAGCTGGCAGATCGGCGGGGTCAACGGCAGGAGAGCCAGCGTCTTTTGCTGGCGATGTGGCCTTAATACCATAATTAGTACTGCCTAAAAACTGCGGGTCTTTGTTGATGTTGTTGGTGCCTGTGTATCCACCTTTTATAATGGAATAATTAATTACCACTTGAACACTTGACGTGGTGGTTTGAACGGGATTGGTATCATCGTTCCAAATTATTCCATTAATGTGTTGGGTTAAAGTTCCGCTGGCAGAATAGGAGGCTGAACCTTTTTGAGCCACATTGTTTACGAATGTGCAATTGAAAGTGGCCACTACACCACTTCCATTGTGAATAGCTGCGCCACGTGTGGCTTGGTTTCCATCAAAAAGGCAGTTGGCAAAAATGGTTTGGTTGGCATTATTATCATTAGAATGAACAGCGCCTCCCATCACCGCACTGTAGTTATTCCTGAAAATGCAATTAATGAATTGTGGTTTTGATTCGCCATCAAAACCTGTTATGGTAATGGCACCACCACTGGCAAAACCACCTACATTCTTATTGTTTTCAAAAATGCATTGAGAAAATATAGGAGATGATGACGCAATTTCTATTGTGCCTATAAAATCACTTGTATATCCGCCTGAAAACGTTAAACCATTAACAACAATTGGTGTGCTCAGCTTATTAAATCTAAGAAGTTTTTTACAGTTATCAGTTTCATCAATAGTGCCAATTTCGCCACTTATTATGCATTTGTTGTTGAATGTATTTCGCTCTTCGAGTTTTGTTTCAGTTCCTGAAAACCCACCATATATAGAAACCCCATTTTTCATGTTAAAATAATCGGTGCTTTTATTACCTGGCGTATAAGTTCCCGCTGCAATCCAAATTTGATCTCCGTTGGAGGCATTGCTTAAGGCAGTTTGCAAGCTGATATAAGCATTTGCCCAAGAATTACCGGCATTTGTGCCGTTAGCATTGGCCTTTACATAAATGGTTTTTCCAAAAGCAATGGTTGTGCTTAGAATGGATAAAACCAAAAGCTGTGTTAAGCGAAGCATAGTAAAAAGTTGTTTGTGCAAAGCAAGTAAATTTGGTTGAAATTCAGCCTGTTAGCTAGAAACGTGTGCCTAAAGTTTAATGGCAAAAGCAGTATAGTTGCCAATTTTGAATGTATAGATGCCCAATGGCCAATTGCTAGAATTAATACTGTTTGAGCCTGTAATTAGATTGCCTGCATAAACCAGCTTTCCTAATGAAGTATAAACCTGAATGGGAGCGGTTTGCTCTATATTTATTTGTAATTTATTGCCAAAAGGATTAGGAAATATGTCAAGTTCAATTTCTTTATGGTTTGAAGTATTTGCGATGATAATATTAAAGCATTCTGATCGTTTGGTGCACCCATTTTGCGTTACCATAACTCCATAGAAACCGTCAGTATTTACCAAAAAAATAGGGCTTGTTGCACCTTCTATTGGTTTGTTTCCAGCTTCACAGTCAACCCACTGAAAAGAAGCATTTTCTGCTTGTGCAGCAAGTCGGTATCCACTTCTAATTACTTGGGTGTTAACTTCTGCAATGGTTAGGTTAATGGTAAGAATGCTATCGCAGCCTTTGGCATTAATTAATGATTGCCTGTAAATGCCGCTTTTGTTGTAGAATTTGCCATTTAAAGTTATTGAATCGCAAGCAGTTAGGTCTATATTTTCTTCTTTTCTGGTCCATGTAAAGTCAATAGTAATTATGCTATCGCACCCGTCAGAATTTTCAATTATATCTCTATAAATTCCAGTGGTAGTAAGGGTTTTACCACTTGGCGTTGTGTATGGTGAGCATGTTTCGATGGCAATTCTGCTAGTGGTAGAATCTGCTTCAACGCAGGCATACTCATACGCGCCAATGTCTAATTTTTTGTAGGTAAGCCGTGGGTTGCCACTTAAATCTATAGGTGGAAGTAGTTTTAGAGCCACATTAACATCAGCTGCATTTCTTGCTGGACTTGCTTTCTTAATTTGATAATTAGCTTCATTTAGAAAAAGTGGATCTTTTGCTTGGTTATTTAATCCTTCAAAACCGTTTTTGATAATTGAATACTCACAAATAATGGCCGAATTTGCACTTGCTTTAATAGGTGATTCATTACTGAATTGGTTATGCCAAATGATGGTGTTATTTATAGTCCAATTACCAGAAATGGAGTAAATGGCTGAGCCCGAATCGGCTTGGTTTTCAGCAAATGTGCAGTTTAATGCATTGGCGCTACCAGCGTTAAAAACTGCACCGCCTTTCTGGCTGGTATTATTATTAAATAAGCAACCAAGAAATTGCACTGAAGAATTGGTATCGTTAGTGTGCACAGCCCCACCAGAATAGCCAGATTTGTTGTTGCTAAAAACGCAATTAGTAAACACAGCCTTACAAGGGGCGTTAAAGCCGAGCAATGCGATGGCGCCACCACCAGCGCTACTCGATAGATTTTGGTTATTACTAAAAACACACCAGGAGAAGTTTATAGTGCTGTTTTTTATAAATGCCCCAGCGGCACCAAATATGGTAGAAAAGCCTTTTTCAATGTGAAAGCCGCTTATTTCAATGGTTTCGGTTAAGTCTTCGGCAACCAAAATTGTATTTACATTATCGTTTTCTGAGCTGTTGCCAATTTCGCCGCTAAGAATGGTAATGTTATTAAGTGGATCTCTTTCTGATAAGCTGGTTTCTGAACCAGAAAAGCCGCCATATAGCGATACACCATTTCGCATTTTAAAATGGCTACTTGCCTTATTGCCTGGAGTGTAAATGCCTTTAGTTATCCAAATTTGATCTAACTTTTGAGCGTTTTCTAACGCTTCTTGTAAATCTGTATACGCATTGGTCCAGGTGTCGCCAGTGGCCATTCCGGTGGCGCTTTTATCTACGTAAATGGTACGACCCAAAACGTTGCCAACTGCTAGCAAAGCAGCTATGGCAAGCGCTATT
>JAGQWA010000191.1 GCA_020437725.1 Bacteroidota bacterium
AATTCTGATAGACTTTTAGAGCGCCGGGGATTTAAGTAGCCCTTTCATTATCCCTGCAAATTTGCAAATCATTTGCAAATTTGCAGGGATAATTACTTTTGTTCCTGTAATTTTGAAATTTAATTGAAGAATTGCAGGAATGATAACCCGCCAAATACTTACCGAATTTGAAACCTATTTGGAGATATTTCCAATAGTAGGTGTGGTGGGTCCGCGCCAAGTGGGCAAAACCACTTTGGTTAAAAACATACAATCTATTCTTAAAACCCCTTGGGTTTATCTTGATCTTGATTTACAATCAGACAAAGCCAAGCTGGCAAATGCTGAGTTGTACTTGGAAACATTTACCAACCATTGTGTAATAATTGATGAGATACAAGAAATGCCTGAGCTTTTTGGGCTACTAAAGGCATTGGTTGATAAAGACAAGAGACCTGCAAAATTCATCATTTTAGGCTCTGCATCGCCCAAGCTAATACGCAAAAGTTCTGATGCCCTTACTGGCCGAATAGGGTATATTGAGTTACACCCATTTAACCTAACTGAAACTGGAATTGAAACACAAAACCAACTGTGGTTGCGCGGTGGTTTTCCTGATGCGTTTTTGAGCCAAAACCAAAATACATGGCAAATAATTACTCAAAATTTTATTAAAACCTATGTAGAACGCGAGCTACCTGGTCTTGGTTTACCTGCAAGTAATGACACTTCGCACAGGTTGTTTCAAATGTTAGCGCATGTTTCGGGTCAACAACTCAATTTGAGTACCATTGGCCGCTCATTGGGTATAAGCACAAATACCGCCAAAACCTATGTTGACTTTATTGAAAATGCCTTTTTAATTCGCAGCATTAGGCCATACTTTAAAAACACCAAAAAACGCCTAACCAAAAGCCCAAAGGTGTATTGGCGAGACACTGGAATATTGCATCAATTACTGCAAATTTCCAATTATGATCAACTATTAGGGCATCCACAATTGGGTGTATCTTGGGAGGCATTTGTAATACAACAAATAATAGCCAACGCGCCTTCTGAATTAGATTTTGCCTACTACCGTACACAAGACGGAGCAGAAGTTGATTTATTGATCATTAAAGGCGGTGAACCAATTATTGGTTGCGAAATAAAGTTTACTAATAGCCCAAAATTGAGTAAAGGCAACACCATAGCACTGCAAGACGTAAATGCTATAAACAACTTCATTATTACCCCACAAGCCCATAGCTACCCAATAAAAGAAAATGTGCAAGTGTGCAGCCTTGGGTGGTTTTTGAATTATTTAAGAAAATTATAGTTTAAGCCGATAAGCCGGCCAGTTGGTATTATCCTTCAACAATTAACCTATATCCAACGCCTCTTATATTCAATATTTTAAGGGTCACGTCAGGGCTTAGTTTCTTTCTCAGTTTTGAAATGAAAACATCAAGAGTTCGGCCTACGTATGCGCCTTCATCTTTCCAAACAAAAGCCAGTATTTCATCTCGCTCAAGCGTTTCATTTTTATGATTATAAAGGTGCAAAAGCAGCTCACTTTCTTTGCCTGATAGTTCAATTTTATTACCATCAAACTCCAATAAGTTGCTTTTTGGGTTGAATTCAAACTTTCCAATTTGGATAACCTCAATTTCAACATTATCTCTTGGCTGCTTTTTTTTCATTCTTAAGTAAAGAAATACGCCAACCAGTACAATTGGTAATAGTAAAAGCCAGTAGTGCATTTTACTTTTTTCAGTTGCAGGTTTTATTACGGTTTCTTGGTTTAAGCCTGTCGGTAAATCAAGAAAAGTAAACCACAGTTCGTAGCAAGCAACAGGTTGGTCTCTCTGCGCACATGGAAGTAAATTGTTGGTCAATCGTAGATTTAATTCGTAGCTATAAACTACATCACTGCCGTTGCAAGTTTTTACCGCTAATCGGTAATGATGGCTTGCTTCTGTTTCTTGTAAAACATCATTAATAATAGTAATTAGCGAATCGGGATTAAACCCAAAATCTGTTTCAAAATAAACTTGGTAATTATCATCAATTTTATGAATAGGTAAAACACGCGAAATTGAATCGCCAAATTGAAGCAAAACCCTATGCCCAACTACACGCAACGCATCTTGAATCTGTTGCTCTGTTCTTAGGTTAGATTTTGGATATGCTTTTAGGCAAGCAAATGCCACAAATAAAAAGAGCGGACTAAGGCTTTTAGGCATTTGGCAAAACTATTGGTAAATGCACGCTAATTGAAGGTTTTACACTGTATTTACATCATTTTACATAGGTTTTACGGCCATTCTCAAACTTCAATCTAGTTTCGGAAGCGTTCAACCATAAACCAATTTTACCATGAAATCTTATGTATTAAACCTATTTGCAGTACTCACAATCATAGCCATAACGGCATTCGGAATTGCGGAAATTACTCATGCCAAATCTCCAAATAATGCTGAAACTGATAACTTAACTTGTAAAGCTGAAAGCACCGCAATGCTTGGCCCATTTAGGAGCACAGACCATGAGTTTGTGTTTGAAATTGGCCCACGTTTTCAAACAACCATAAAGCAAAGCAAAGTGCTTAAAGCCAAAGGCGCGCAAGATGTTTTACCGGAAGATCACCTAAAATTTCTTAGTGATTTTAGGAATATTAAACTCGACACTCTGCCCAATAATAATGATGCAAGGGTTTCAACTCTGTCAACAATTTTTGATAGTGTGCAACTTGCCAAGCTAACGGCCGTAGGCCATAATTCACATTTTTATATTGAAGCCAACTGCCTTGAATATAATCCCAAAATAGAAGTTAATAACCCGTATGATTTGGTTTACTATATAAGCGTAGTACCTGAAGTAGAAGCACAACATTCATGGGGGGTTGATTCGTTACAGAACTACCTTAAAATTGAAACCGCTGGTTTAATGCACCTAGTTGATTGGGACAAACTCACTTCTGGCAATATGTCTTTTACCGTAAATGCAAAAGGTGAACTGGAGCAGGTAATCTTAAAAATGAGTTGTGGCATTTTTCAATTAGATGAGCATTTGCTTGCTGTTTTTAGAAAATTGCCAGGTAACTGGACTCCTGCCAAGGACGCAAATGGAAAAGCTGTTTCGCAACAACTTTATTTCTTTTTTGGAAGAAAAGGGTGTTAAAGCAGACCTCACATTAACCAAACTTTTATTTTTGGTAAAAGCATTGGAATATGAAGTATATAAAAATTAGGGTTATTGCTTTTGCAGTTTCGATAATTGCGATTGTAAGCTTAGCAAGTTGCGAAATTGGTTGTGGTGGCGGAAAAATTACATTTACCAACACAACCCAAAATGATCTTGATCTGCATATATATGGTTCGCCATATGCCATTTTGTACCCAAATGAGTCGGTAGATTATTTTACAGCGCCAGACGCAACTGTAAAATATGAAGTGTACTACCGGGTAAATAACCAGCTGGCCACAAGCAGTTCTATTTTTATTGCCGACTGTGGGCACACTTACCTAAGTTTCTAATTTATTTGAATTGCACTTTCTATTTTTTGGTAAAGAAATTAATCAATGAAAAACCTATGTTATATACTGTTATTATTAGCACTTTGCAATTGCTCTAATGCGCAATTTTTTGATAGAAACGCCGAGTGGTATTACTCATCTAAAGGGTTAATAAGTGCTGATTACGGAGAAATTAGACGCCGTTATATAAATGATGAAAATTTTGATACATTTATAAGAGTACACTTCGAAGAAGATTACAGAATTATTGATTATACAGATCCTGAAAAAGAAGATACCACAGCAGGAAAACGAAAAACTTATCTAGATATTCATGACAGCGTGGTTTATTACTCCAAGGGGCGAGTTTGGTTCAACTTTAAATTAAAGCAAGGCGATACCATAAGTTTTTATAGACATCAAAAAGCATCTCCTGATTCATTTTATCAGTTTAAAGTAGACACGACTTATTACGTGGATGGATATAAGAATTGGATACTTAGCTTGGCCAAAGACAGTGTTCATGTACTTGATGATATGTATGAGAAGCACTTGGAATTACATTTTCAGGAAGGTGTAGGTTACGTATATCCTTCATCTTTTATTCCATTTTATTATATGTCTGGAAGTATTGATCATAATGATCTTAGAACCTTTGAATGCTACAAGAATTGGAAGACTGGCTATACATATCCCAATGGTTGTAATGCAGGGTATTTGTCTGCTCAAAAGCCAGAAAAAGTAAGTTTGAACACCTTATATAGCAATGGAGAATTGGTGGTGATCCTTCCAGATAATTGCAAACCTGGTTATTTGGAAATTTATGATTTGAATGGGCGCATTGTTTACTCAGAACCATTTGAACCTGCAAAAAGAAAGGTTTTCATAAGAGAAGTTAGTTCGACTTTCCTTGTTCGGTTTTCAAATTACGATTCAACGCTTGTTAGTAAGGTAAAAGCAGTTAGATAAGGAGAATATTAAGAAGGAAATTTGGCAATTTTAACTAAACAACTAAAGCTAGAACTACCCCAAGGCCATGCAGAAAAACGAAAGCATTTTGCCAAACTCATTTGCGAGCAACAAATTGATTTGAATGATTTACTACCACTGGCTTTTGAAAATGAAACAGTGGCTTCTAGGTTCTTTTGGTTGCTCTCAGATGTAGGCGAAATAGATGCTCGTAAACTGGTTGTTTTCTTGCCAAAACTGTTTTCAATAAGAAAAGAAACAACCTACCAAAACATTCCACATTCGTTTAGCAGGTATTGGAATTTGTATGGAATTCCTCAAGAAAATGAAGCAGAAGCCATTGAGAATTTGTTTGCATGGCTGGTAGATTCAAGTTCAGAGGTTTCGGTAAAAGTGCATGCCATGAGAGCTTTATTTAAACTCACTAAAAAACATGATGGTATTAGAAATGAATTGGCTGCCACCATTAATAGGGAGTTAGGTAAAAGCACCCAACAGTTTGATAAAGTGGCAAGCTCCATTTTAAAAGAGCTCTAAAAAAAGAAGCGGCGGCCAAGCAGAATGCTCAACCACCGCTAATCGGTTATTTCGGTTTAAATTTTTATTCTAAAGCGAAAGGTGAATACCAACCTGTACGCTAAAGTTATTTATTTCAAGTGGATTGTCTTTATGGGTAATTTTTGCCAAGCCATCCATAAGTCTGGCTTCAATTTCAAAACCATCAGAAAGCTCAAAACCAGCACCAAATACATAACCATAGTCAATACGGCTCCAGCTTGCAGCATTATCTTCAAAGCTTATGTCTCCACTTGCTTCAATTCCTAAAATCTTGGTTTCCCAAGTACCCATTAATGCCATGCCCCCATACACACCACCGTGCACAGACATTGGGCCAAATTTTAATTTAGCTACAGCAGGAACATCAAGGTAGGCAGTTCTGTATCTAAAAAAATCGTCTGCTAACGCACCATTAAAGTTAGCGCCACGAGTTGCTAGGTTTAAACCAAGCTCAATACCAAAAACATCGGCCATTGAAACTGTGTAGAAACCACCCAGATAAAATCCTGGGTAAATATTTCCATCTTCAAATTGAGAATTATCGTCTTTATTAAAAGAAGAGTGGCTTAATCCAGCTCGTAGTCCGCTTTGTGCGAATGAAAAAGTAGTGAGTAAAAGCGCAGCTAGCGCAAGGGTAATTTTTCTAGTGTCCATATAAAATTTAGTTTAACGCGGCAAATGTATCTGAGCCGTGCCTTTGATGCCTGTTAAGGAAATGCAAACTGCCCGAAAACTAGCTGGAGGGTGGTTTTTTGAAGTAAGTGAACTATGTTCTGCCTAGCTGAAAAAGCATTTTATGATGCGCTTTTAAAGCTCCACGAAAGGTTTCAAAAGAGTGATATGGAACATTAAACTCACGTGCCGTTTCAGCAACAATAGGAGCTAATTTGCGGTAATGAACATGACAAATATTCGGGAACAAATGGTGCTCAACTTGATAGTTTAACCCACCTACATACCAAGAAAGTAATCTGTTTCTATGCGCAAAATCTGCTGTGGTTCTTAATTGATGAATCATAAAAGAATCTTCAATTACACCTGGATCAACCGGAAGGGGATAGGTGTTTTCTGGTAAAACGTGAGCAGGTTGAAAAATAGCGGCTAAAATGAGACCTGCTATAAGATGTGCCCAAACAAAACCACCAACTATTATAGACCAATGAATATCGGTAACAAGTAGCGGAAGCACCAAAACGTAACTGAAGTAGAAGATTTTGCTTACAATTAGAATGGTCATTTCTTTACCAAAAGTGGTGCCCTGTTTTTCTATTAAACCACGCTTTTGGTAGCCTATCATTTGCTTGTAGTCTTTATTTACAACCCACATAATAGTCATAAGCGAATACAAAAACCAACCATAAATGTGTTGAAATCTATGAAAGCTTTTTTTAGGCGCATGCGGTGAAAATCTCAACAAAGCACCTGGGTCAATATCTTCATCT
>JAGQWA010000192.1 GCA_020437725.1 Bacteroidota bacterium
ATTGATGCTGTGTTAATCACCAAATCGCCCTTTTCTACCAAACCACGGTTTTTAAGCATGGCATTTACATCGTCCATAGTTCGGTCGGTGCTTTCGTAATTGTTGTATTGATAGCCGCGCGCCCCCCATACCAAACTAATTTGAGATAATATTTTCTTTTCTTGTGAAAAGACAAAAATGAATGCCTTTGGTCTATGTCTTGAAATTTGAAAAGCCGTATAACCACTTACAGTCATACCTACTATTGCCTTTGCATTAGTTTCTTCTGAAAGTCTAGCCGCATGTTTACATAGGGCGTCAGATATATAGGTAGGCGAGGCTTTGCTAATTTGCACATCGCCTTTTGAGAAAATGGTAGAGCTGTCTTCTACCTTTTTAATAATTCGCTGCATGGTTCTAATTACGTGAATGGGAAACTTTCCAACAGAAGTTTCGCCACTTAACATTAGCGCATCTGCACCATCTAAAACTGCATTTGCGGCATCGTTTATTTCGGCTCTAGTGGGTTGTGGAGAGCTTACCATGCTCTCCATAATTTGGGTGGCAATAATTACAGGTTTAGCCTGCTGAAGACATTTTTTAACAATGGCCTTTTGGGTGAGCGGAAGTTCTTCCATTGGTACCTCAACACCTAAGTCTCCTCGGGCAATCATTACAGCATCGGTGGCTGCAATAATTTCATCAATATTTTCGAGCGCTTGTGGTTTTTCTATTTTAGCAATAATTTTTGAATTGCTGTTTTTTGATTCGAGAATGGCCCTTAATTCATCAATATCACTGGCTTTTCTAACAAAAGAAAGTGCAATACAGTCAGGGTATTGGGTAACAATAAAGTCTAAATCGGCTAAATCTTTTTCTGTTAAGCAAGGCAGTGAAATTTCGGTATTTGGCAGATTTACCCCTTTTTTTGGGTAAATTCTATCACCATGTAGCACCACTGCTTTTACCAAATCTTCACCATTGCTTTCAACTACTTTCATAATTATTTTGCCGTCGTCAAGTAGTATTTTGTCGTCAGAAGCAACGTCTTTGGCAAAATTTTTATAAGTAATAAATAAGTAGTTTTCTTGGTGTTCTAATTGTTTGTTGGTGGTAAAAAAAAGCTCATCACCGCGTTTTATTTCAATAAACTCTTGGGTTAATGTGCCAATTCTAATTTTTGGGCCTTGAAGGTCGAAAAGTGTGGCAATGTTTAGGCCATTTTCGCGATTTATTTCCTTAATAACTTCTACCACTTTTTGATGCTGCTCATATTCACCATGAGAGAAATTAAGCCTGCAAACATCAAGACCTTCAGCTATCATTTTTAAAAGGGTTTCTTTGTCAGAAGAAGAAGGGCCAATAGTGGCAATAAGCTTTGTTCTGTTAAAGATGGGTTGTATCAAAATATTGCTTGTTTTTCTGTGTCAGTACTGAATCGTTCACTGCAAAAATAGATTGAATGAAGTTCGCGTTCAATAGCTCGGTTTTTAACAAATTGTATGTAGCCAAAGCTTCATTTCCTTTACAACACAAAACGTAATCGGCTTGTTTAAGTTTTGAAATCAGGGCTACGCCATCTTTTTTATTTTCTAGTAGCACTATTTGGCTTTGAATAAGCGTAAATAGCCACTTTTTAAATAACTTATTTGAACTAGTAATTCCAAGGCAATCTATAGGTTGTTGGTTTGTTATTTTTTGAAGAAAATAATTCAACTTGTAATCGGCAGATGTAGTTGCAATTCCAAAATACACTTTATAGCCTAGGTCGGCGTTTTCTTGTTGTAATTGTAGCTTTTGGGGCATAATTCAAAGTGTGGTTTGGTAGGGGTGAATATAAAAAGTTTCATGAATTTTAACTGGGCAATTATGTGGGTAACCTTTTATGTTATGAAGGTGTTTGGCAATTTGAAAGTAAATCGCATTTCTTTGCACGAAATTTAAATTACGAAAACATGTCTGATATCGCTTCAAAAGTTAAAGGGATTATCGTTGAAAAACTTGGTGTAGACGAGAATGAAGTTACTCCAGAAGCAAGTTTCACTAATGATTTAGGTGCTGACTCGCTTGATACTGTGGAACTAATTATGGAGTTTGAAAAGGAGTTCAACGTTTCTATTCCTGACGAGCAAGCTGAAAACATAGGCACAGTGGGTGATGCAATTAGCTACTTAGAAGAGGCTACAAAATAGAAATTAGTATCTTTTCATCCAACAAGAATATTTATGAAAAGAAGGGTTGTTATTACGGGCTTAGGGGCGAAGACTCCATTAGGAAATACAGTTGAAACATTTTGGAATAACTGCAAAGCAGGTGTTAGTGGTGCGGCTGAAATTACAAGATTCGACGCCTCTAAGTTCAAAACCCAATTTGCTTGCGAGGTTAAAGATTTTGACCTCGACAATTACCTAGATCCACGAGAGGCCAGAAGGTTAGATCCTTTTGTGCATTTTGCAATTGCAGCATCTGATGATGCTATTAAGGATTCGGGCATAAATACTGATGAAGAAGATTTAGCCAGAATTGGTGTTATTTGGGCATCTGGAATTGGCGGATTGTCAACTTTTTACGAAGAAGTAACAGCCTTTGCCAACGGTGATGGTACTCCAAGATTTAACCCATTCTTTATTCCTAAAATGATTATTGATTTGGCCCCAGGCCATATTTCTATTCGCCACGGTTTTAGAGGTGTTAACTTTTCTACGGTTTCTGCTTGCGCATCTTCTTCTCACGCAATAGGCGAGGCTTTCAATTACATCAGAGATGGAAAAGCTGATGTAATTGTAAGTGGAGGATCAGAAGCAGCTGTTACCCAACCTGGTATTGGTGGGTTTAATGCCATGAAAGCACTTTCTACTCGAAATGATGATCCTAAAACAGCATCGAGACCTTTTGATGCTAATAGAGATGGATTTGTGATGGGAGAAGGTGGCTGTGCAATTATTTTAGAAGAATATGAAAGAGCTGTGGCTCGTGGTGCCAAAATATATGCTGAAATTGTAGGCTACGGCGTAACTGCTGATGCGCATCATATAACTGCTCCGCACCCTGAAGGAGAAGGGGCAAATGCGGTAATGAGAGAAGCCATGCAAATAGCAGAAATTGCCCCTGAACAGATGGATTACGTGAACGTGCATGGTACTTCAACTCCCTTGGGCGACATTGCTGAACTAAAAGCCATTAAAAAAGTTTTTGGAGAACATGCTTATAAGTTGAATATAAGCAGTACAAAATCAATGACTGGCCATTTACTTGGTGCCGCTGGCGCTATTGAAGCGCTTAGTTGCATTTTGGCAGTTAGAGACAATGTTGTTCCTCCAACAATTAATCATAGCACACCCGATCCAGAAATTGACCAAAAGCTTAACCTAACATTAAATCAAAAGCAAGAGCGAAATATTGAATATGCGCTGAGCAATACTTTTGGTTTTGGAGGGCATAATGCTTCGCTTATTTTCAAGAAATACAACGCTTAAAGAAAGCTTCTTACTCATTTGTTTTCCTTCTTTCATTTATTTAAAAAGAAAGACGAAAGGCTGCTTAGATTAAAGTCTTTAATTGGCTTTTATCCAAGAAATGAGCAGTTGTTTAGAACTGCTTTGCGCCATAGTTCGGTTATTTATACCCAAAAAGTTGATCTAGAATCTAATGAGAGATTAGAGTTTTTAGGCGATGCCGTATTGGAACTTGTTATTTCTGAAATGCTATATGAAAAGTATCCTGATAAGAACGAAGGCCAGCTTACCAAACTAAGAATTAAACTCGTAAATAGAAATTACCTAAATACTAAGGCAATTGAAATTGGAATGCCTTCTCTTTTACACCAGTATGTAGGAAAGAAAAAGCAGCTAAAAATAGATAACCATAGCATTTTTGGTAATGCGCTAGAAGCTATTATTGGCGCTATTTATATTGAAAAAGGATACGCCTTTGCTAAACGATTTGTAGAGGAAAAGGTTATAGGAAATGTTCAACAAATGGAAGCCTTATTGCAAACTAAAGTTGATTTTAAAAGCCAACTATTAAGCTGGGGCCAAAAAACAAACACAACTATAGAGTTCGTAGAAATGGCATCTGACAGCCCAGATTCATTTAAAATTTCAGTGAAAGTAAACGAGAAATTTTACGGTGTGGGTGCAGGAAAAAGAAAGAAAAATGCCCATCAACAAGCAGCTGAGCTAACAGTGAAACAACTAGAGAAAGAGCTTAAATGGTAGGTATTGCTATTCGCAAACCCATTGGTATTTAATTCCATCTTTTTCGTAGCTAGTATTTTCTTTAATGGCTTTTAAATCGCCATCACAATATTCAGCCTGCCTTATGGTAGTTTGTTCTCCTGCGCCATTTACAGTTGCAGTTGATGTTAATGTGCACTCCTCGCATTTATTGCAAGATGAAAAAATGGCTAAAACCACAAGCATTACAATTAAACCTTGGTATGTTTTCATAGAATGGGTTTGAAAGGGCAAATGTTAAAAATGTTTTTCAAGCTAAAAACGGTGTTAAGTTATACAAATGGTAACATTAAGGGTTATTTACATTTGCTTTCGCTGAATGAGAATGCTTAGAAAATATAGAATCATGGCAATTTCAATTGCTATGACAATTGCCCTTGTAGGTATTATTCTTATTCAGGTTTATTGGGTAAAAAATGCTTATGAAGTAAACCGAGAGCGTTTTTTTAGACAGGTTGACGATCACTTGGCATTTGTGGTTAACCAACACGAAATAATTCAAACCCTAACCCTTATAGACGATATTGATAAAAAAGGATTTGCAGGCTCTAGTTCTTTTGAAAAAAGTAGGCGGGTAGTAGCTCAAGTAGATTCAAATAGGCTAACACTTTCTAGCGTAGAAATGAATATTGACGAAGTTGCATTTAGGCAGCCGATTAATGCAAGTAGTTCAATTATAGAAGAAATCCCCAGTCAAATTATACAAGATGTTAATGAATCTAACTATGGCACTGGGCCCAATATTGCCCCCGAAAATTTTTCAAAACCCGATAGCCAAGAAATTAATTTCGATTCGTTAAGAACCAATCAGGACGGTGAATTATTCAGGTTTTTAAGATCTTTTGTGAGGGTATATTTAAAGGGAGATCATTCAATTTCTGAAAAGGGTATAGACTCTCTTTTACAAGTTGAAATGAGAAAAGTGCATCCTGATTTAAAATACAATTACAAAATATTTAAACAAAAGAACGATAGTTTAGACTCGCTAGCCAATGTGGGATATTATTTAAACGAAGATTGCCATGTGGTGGCACAAAAGTTATTTCCGTCGGCACTTAACCTAGACCACGCTAAAATTCTATTGTCGGTGGTACAGCCACATAGGTATATACTCAGCGAAATGAAGCTTGTTATGAGTTCATCAGCCGTATTTCTGCTTATCATTATCTACGCTTTTAGTTATACCCTAAATACACTTATAAAACAGGGTAAGCTTAGCGATATGAAGAGCGATTTTATTAATAATATGACTCATGAGTTAAAAACTCCTATTTCTACCATATCATTAGCATCTGAAGCACTAACCGATAAAAACTTAGAGTTAAACCAAGAACGAATTAATAGATTGGGTAGCTTAATTAAAAAAGAAAACGAAAGACTTAAATCTCAGGTTGATAGGGTTTTGCAAATGGAGCGGCTAGATAGAGGTAAAATAAAACTCGAGCTTGATATTTACCATCTCAATGAATTAATTTCTGGGGTAATAGAGAACGCTAAAATTCAAATAGAACAGCGTTCTGGTATAATTAATTGCAAGTTAAATGCCATAAAAGATGAAGTAAAGGTTGATGAACTTCATATTACTAATATAGTATATAATTTAATAGACAATGCCATAAAATATTCTGGCGAACTTGTAGAAATTACCGTTCAAAGTTGGAATGACAACCATTATGTTTTCTTTTCTATCGAAGACAAAGGTTTAGGTATTCCGCCTGAAAACATAGATAGAATATTTGAAAGATTTTACCGTGTACCAACCGGAAATAGGCATGATGTTAAAGGGTTTGGCCTTGGTTTAAGCTACGTTAAAGAGCTTGTTGAACTGCATAAGGGCAAAATAAAAGTAGCCAGCAAACCCAATAAAGGAAGCATTTTTACAGTACAACTACCAATAAACAAAAATTAGAAATGAGCGATTTAACAAAAGTATTAATGGTTGAAGACGACGATAGTCTTGGAAGTATTTTACGGGAATATTTAGAGCTTAAAAACTACAATGTAACCCACGCAAAAGATGGCGAAGAAGCGCTAAAGTTGTTTAAACAAGAGCAATACGATATTTGCTTGCTCGATGTTATGATGCCTAAAGTAGATGGCTTTGAAGTGGCCAGAAAAATTAGGGAAAGCGACGATTATCTACCAATTATTTTTCTAACAGCCAAAAGCATGCAGCAAGATAAACT
>JAGQWA010000193.1 GCA_020437725.1 Bacteroidota bacterium
ATAGAAAAAGAAAGGCGAAGAGATATCTAGTTTTCATGCGGCTTAAATTCAGCGTTTTAGGCAGGCTAACAAAATTATTAACTCTTATTGCCAAAATAATGCCTGTCATACTTATATCTCGTCTAAAACTAATTGAAAAATAATTAAGGCTAACCACCAATTGCCTTTGATCTGTAAAATTCTTAGATTCCTAAAACATCTAAAGAAAATTAAGCAATCAATGCTTTTAAAATTCATTTATGCAGAAGCAATGTGTCTATATTTGAGCCAAATTTTGAGAGTTCAGAATGAACGATTATTCCTATGTAGGCAACGCCGAAGCAAAGTACATAGAGGCACTTTACGAGACCTACCAATTAAACCCATCAGAAATTGACAATTCTTGGAGCAAATTTTTTGAAGGATTTGAATATGCCTTGGGTGCTGAAGGGGCTTCTGTTTCATCTAATCAGGTTGCCAAAGAACTAAGGGTTTATAGTTTAATTGAAGGGTATAGAAAGCGTGGTCACTTGCTTTCTACAACAAACCCAATTAGACCCAGAAAGAATCGAAAGCCACATCTAGAATTATCAGAAAAAGGTTTTTCTGATGAAGATTTGAACACTCATTTTATGGCGGGTTCAGTTTTAGGTCTTGAAAACCCTACATTATCTGAAATTTTAAATCGCCTAAAAGAGGTTTACGTTGGCAACATTGGAATTGAGTTTAAACACATTACCAATTACGATGAAGTTGAATGGATAAGAGACAAGTTTGAGTCGAGAAAACTTGATTATGATTTTTCTTTAGAGAAGAAAAAAGGTATTCTTAACAAGCTTAACCAATCTGTAGTTTTCGAAAAGTTTTTGGGAACAAAATACGTTGGTCAAAAACGTTTTTCATTAGAAGGTGGAGAAAACACCATTCCAGCATTAGATGCTATTATTCATAAAAGTAGCGAATTAGGTGCCGACGAAGTAGTAATTGGAATGGCACACCGAGGTAGGTTAAATGTTTTGGCAAATACGCTTGGCAAAACCTACGATTATATTTTCGGTGAATTTGAAGGTAATATAGACACCGACGTGCCAATGGGCGATGGTGATGTTAAGTACCACTTAGGTTTTAGCTCACAAGTTCAAACCAAAAGCGGCAGAGCTATGAACCTACATTTAGCACCAAACCCATCGCATCTCGAGGCAGTAAATCCGGTGGTGTTAGGATATTCAAGAGCAAAGCAAGATGCACTTCACAAAGGCCAAGAAGACAAAGTAGTGCCAGTTTTAATACATGGCGATAGCGCTGTGGCTGGTCAAGGTGTTGTGTACGAGATTGTTCAAATGTCAAAACTTGATGGTTATCATACAGGTGGCACTATTCACTTTGTTATTAATAACCAAGTTGGTTTTACCACCAATTTTGAAGATGCAAGGTCATCTACTTACAGCACAAGTATTGGAAATATAGTAGAAGCTCCCATACTACACGTTAATGGAGATGACGCAGAAGCAGTAGTTTATGCCGCTGAATTTGCTACCGAGTACAGACAAAAATTTCATAAAGATGTTTGGGTTGATATGGTTTGTTATCGCAGGCACGGGCATAATGAAAGCGATGAACCTAGGTTTACTCAGCCAAGTTTTTATGCACTCATTTCAAAACATCCAAATCCAAGAAAAATCTATTCTGACTTGCTCATTTCTCGAGGGCAAATAGAAGCAGAATTAGCACGGTCAATGGAAAAGGAGTTTAAAGAATTGTTGCAAGATCGTCTAAATGAAGTAAAGCAAACATCTCTTCCTTATAAGGTTCAGCCTTTAGAAATGGAATGGTATAATGTTATAAAGGATAGTAAGAATAACATATCAGCCATTAACACCGGCGCATCTAAAAATGCCATTGATGCCGCAATGAAGGCGCTTTTGTTTGTTCCAGATAACATTAAGCCTATAAGCAAGGTAACCAAGTTGCTGGAAGATAGAAAGTACAAATATGACAGTGATGAGTTAGATTGGGCTCTTGGAGAATTGCTCGCTTATGGAACACTTCTGCAAGAAGGGTATAACGTAAGATTAAGTGGTCAAGATGTAGTTCGTGGAACATTCTCGCATAGACACGCAGCTGTTTTCGATCAAAAAACAGATGTTTATCACAATAGCTTAAATCACATAAATGATAAACAAGGTAATTTAAGGATTTTCAACTCTCATCTATCGGAGTTTGGAGTTCTTGGCTTTGAATATGGTTACTCAATGGTTAGCCCTAATAACTTGGTTATTTGGGAAGCTCAGTTTGGCGACTTTGCCAATGGAGCACAAGTAATGATTGATCAATTTATTACTTCGGCCGAAAGCAAATGGCAACGTTATAGCGGAATGGTTCTAATGCTGCCACATGGTTATGAAGGCGAAGGGCCAGAGCATAGCAATGCGCGGCCCGAGCGATATTTACAGTTAGCTGCAGAAGAAAATATTTTTGTAGCTAATTGTACAACTCCGGCTAACTATTTTCATTTGCTAAGAAGGCAAATTGTTGGTGAATTTAGAAAGCCATTGGTGGTTTTTACACCAAAATCGCTATTGCGTCATCCAAAAGTAATTTCAAGTAAAGAAGAATTAATTAATGGCTCTTTTCAAGAATTAATTATAGATAAAGCAGGAACCAAGGTAAACAAGGTATTAATGTGTACCGGAAAAGTATATTACGACTTACTTGAATACAAAGAAGCCAATAAACTTAACAATACGGTTCTGGTTAGAGTCGAGCAGATTTACCCATTTCCAGAACAACAGGTTATTGAGCTAAGAAAGAAATATCCAAAAGCAACTTTTAAATGGGTTCAAGAAGAACCTAAAAATATGGGTGCCTATACCTTTCTATTGCGTTATGATGTAAATAGAGACTTGGAATTAGTTGCTCGAAAAGCTAGTGCATCACCAGCAACTGGTTTTAAGAAAACACACTTTAAAGAACAAAAAGAACTAATTGAAAAAGCATTTGCTTAAATAATAAACGAGAAATGTCAATACAAGTTAGAATACCAAACGTAGGCGAATCTGTAAACGAAGTAACGCTAGCCAGCTGGTTGGTTCAAGACGGTGCTTATGTTGAAATGGACCAACCCATTTGTGAATTAGAAACTGATAAAGCATCACAGGAACTTTTTGCAGAGGCAGCAGGCATAATTTCTCTTAAGGTTGAAGAAGGCGTTGACCTAAAAATTGGCGATCTTCTAGCAGAAATTGATGGTTCATCTGCGCCCGCAGCTAATTCAAAACCTGCACAAGAAGCCAATGAATCAGTAAACACAAGTTCTGTTGAGCAGTCTGAAGGTGCTTCTCAATCACATGTAACTCCAGTTGCAGCTCAAATTTTAAAAGAAAAAGGAATTGACCCTAATTCGGTTAAAGGAACTGGCACTGGTGGCAAGGTTGTTAAGAAAGATGCATTAGAAGCGGCAAATCCTGCCCCAGTTAGTAATAGCAGACCCAAAACAGAAGCGAAAACAATTGCTCAACCAGTAAGTGTAGTGTCTTCAAACAGAGAAGTTTACACCAAACGAATGAGTCGTTTGAGACAAACTTTGGCAACCAAATTGGTAGAAGTAAAAAACCAAACCGCCATGCTAACTACTTTTAATGAAGTAGATATGAGCGCAGTTATGGAGCTTAGAAAAAAATACAAAGAGCTTTTTAAAGAGAGGCATGAAGTAGGTCTTGGTTTCATGTCGTTTTTTACAAAGGCCGTTTGTTTAGCAGCCAAAGATGTGCCGGCAGTTAATGGCAAAATAGAAGGCGATAATATTGTTACCTATAATTACTGCGATGTTGGTATTGCCGTATCTACAGAAAGAGGATTAGTAGTACCTGTAATTAAAGATGCTGATAAAATGACTTTGGCTCAGATTGAAAAATCTGTAATGGGTTATGCATTAAAGGCAAGAGACAACAAGCTTTCTATTGACGAAATGCAAGGCGGAACGTTTACAATTACCAATGGCGGTGTATTTGGTTCAATGCTTTCAACACCAATTATTAATGGAAACCAATCAGCTATCCTAGGAATGCATAATATAGTTCAACGTCCTGTGGCAGTTAATGGTAATGTTGAAGTTAGACCTATTATGTACGTTGCTCTGTCTTACGACCATAGAATTATTGACGGTAAAGAGTCAGTAACATTTTTGTATAGAGTAAAAGAACTTTTAGAAGACCCTTCAAGATTATTATTAGAAATTTAGAAAATAAAGTAAAATGAGAGCATTATTAGTAATTCTTATCGGATTAGCTTTTGTAGCCGGTACCGATAAATATGGAAAAAAAATTAGCGCAAAAGGAGCAGTATCGCTCCAAGAAATGGTTAATCAATTAGGCGATAAAGAAACGCTTAACATTAAAGTAACTGGAACAGTAAAAAACGTTTGTAAAGTAAAAGGTTGTTGGATGACCATGGAGCTTCCAACAGGGGAAGACATGAGAGTTACCTTTAAGGATTATGGTTTTTTTGTTCCAAAAGATTGCAATGGCAAAACGGCTATTGCTCAAGGTACAGTAACAAAAACGGTTACTTCTGTAGCAGACCTTCGTCATTTTGCTAAAGATGAAGGTGCAAGCGATGAAGAAATAGAAAAAATTACAGAGCCAAAAGAAGAACTAACTTTTGTTGCAGACGGTGTAATCTTGAAATAGAAAGTAACAATTTCGAAATAAAAGAAAAGGGAGCTTTAGCTCCCTTTTTTTGTTATTTGTGCCAATGAAAAGCAAGATAACTGCCTTTGCCATTTTCATGGTGCTGATTTTGGGCTGGCAATATTTGGGAGCATGGGGCTTTTTTGCCCATAAACGCATTAATAGAATTGCCGTATTTACCTTACCCAAGCCACTTTTCAATTTCTATAAATCACATATTGATTACGTAACTGACCACGCAGTTGATGCTGATAAACGCAGATATGCAACAAAAGACGAAGCGCCAAGGCATTATATCGATATTGACCATTATGGAGAAGACCCTTTTACCAATATGCCAAGAAATTGGGATAGTGCGGTTGCTAAATTCAGCGAAGACACCTTATTGGCCTATGGAATTGTTCCATGGCATATAAACAAAGTTTATTATCGCTTGGTTAGTGCTTTTAAAGAGAAAAACATAGATCAAATTCTGCGATACTCGTCAGACTTGGGCCATTATATTGGCGATGCACATGTGCCGTTACATACAACCGAAAACTACAACGGTCAGTTAAGCGGTCAAAAAGGTATTCACGGTTTTTGGGAGTCTAGACTACCTGAGCTATTTGCCGATGATTACGACTACCTTTTGCCTAAAGCCAAATTTATTGAAAAGCCATTGGCTACAGCTTGGGACATGGTTGAAGCTAGTCATGCCGCATTAGATTCTGTGCTACTTTTTGAAAAGAAACTTTCAGAATCTTTTTCAGAAGATAAAAAATACGCCTACGAAGAAAGGGGACAAGCCATGGTTAGAACATATTCTCTAGAATTTAGCACAGCTTACCACAATAAATTAAATGGCATGGTAGAGCGTAGAATGAGAGCTGCAATGGCAATGGTGGCCAATTATTGGTTTACAGCTTGGGTAGAAGCTGGCCAACCCGATTTGGTTCCTTTGCAAAATGCTGAACTTACTCCAGAAGCCCTTAAAGCCATAGAAAACGAGAACAGCTTATGGAAAATAGGAAAATGGAAGGGTAGGCCAGAAACTGAAGTTCCTGATTCTACTCAACAATAAGTTTCTCTCTTTTGATAACGGAATTATCATCGCTAAAAGCTTCAACTATATAGAATCCTTTAGCAAATGCTGATAAATCCACAAGTGCGCCGTTGGCGTTGTAAGATTCGAATAAGACATTTCCACTTGTGCCTAGAACTCTCAGGTTTACCTTATCAGATGCAGTAATAATTACTTCAGAATTAGCGGGATTTGGAAAGACGCTAATTTCCAAACTGCCATCATCATCAATATTTTTATTTCGAACCGAAATAACATGCGAGTATTCGATTTTGCCGTCAAAATCCAATTGTTTAAGTCTATAGTAAACAACTTCTGCAGATTGATCAAAATGATGGTCTAAATACTCATATAAAATGGCTTCTGTTGAAAAACCATTTCCAGGAATAAAGTCTATTTGTTCAAACTCCAATCCATTATAACTTCTTTCAACGTAAAAACCTTCGTTTTGCTCTTCCATGGCTGTTTCCCAATCAATCTTTATAGATTCATTGTGCTTGCGGCCTTGAAGAGATACTAATTCAACAGGTAATGATTCGTTTGAAAATCCTGAGAAACTCCCATCATTTATTACGTTAGCATTTATGTCGTGAACAGTAGTAGATGCTACTGGTGTTAGCGTAAATTGATGAGATGTGAAAGTGTTTACTATAGACTTAAACA
>JAGQWA010000194.1 GCA_020437725.1 Bacteroidota bacterium
CCTTCTACTTGTTTAATATAGCCAGCCGTAAAACGTGTTTGATCTTTTACAATTAACAAGAAAACGGTGGGGTAATGCACCATTTCGCCTTCAGCCACATTTGCGTTCCGTGTAGCAGGGTTTGGAGCGGTATTAATCATATCAGATAGGGTTAGTGAAATGTTTCTAGTAACGTTTAACTCTACTAAGCCAAAAGCGAAATCGCCCAAATCTTGTTCTGTACTAAGGTAATGGGCTTCAAAGCGCAAAGAACGTATATAGCGTTTGTTGGTTTTATAGCTAACTTCTAAGAACCCAGTATTGGTTTGCACGTTTGGTGTGCCATCTGGCTTGCCTTCGTAAATTTTCTGGTTATAGTAAATGTTTTGGTAGCCAATTGTAGCTTTAAACTTGCTCGAGAATTTATGGTAAAAAGTTCCAAAATATTCTCTAAACAATGTTTCGTTTAACAAATTAGGCTGATAGATATCTGAGTAATTAAAGAATAACGAATTGTTTTTATTAATCTTTAGATTTACATCGCCTGACACACCTAACTCACCAAGCTCCTGAACTGCTGGCGCATACCTTGCTGCAAGCCGATAAGAATTAAGGCGATTTACTGGCGGCAAGTAACCTACTTGGCCTTCTGCAATAGGGTTTAAGGCAGTATAAGGACTTGTTCTTATTGAAAAGTATTCGCCACGTTTCGCCTTTAAATTAATACCCAAACCTTTCATAAAATAGCTAATGCCCGCTTCGGCATAATAGCCTGGTTTGTTCATTGTAGTAATGTCGTAATCGAAAATTACTTCACGGGTTTTGGTTGCTGCATCAACGTTTAAGGAGAACCTACCACGCGACAAACTGCCGTATGCCTGCGCGCCATAAACGTTGTATTTTGGCACAAACCAATCTTCATAATCGGGATGATCGGTTTTTATTTTAGTTGCCAAGGGCTCAATGTCGTTTTTCTGATCGAGCGTTCGCTTAACTGTAGATGCACCGTAGCTCACATTCCACTTGCCTTTATTAAAATTTCCTTCTAAATTTAAACCCATAACTACCTGTGGCTTAAGGTCGAACCTATATTTCTGGCGGCCTGTAAATCCTTTTAATCTTAGATTTGGTTTTATATCATATTGAAGCTTTAAACCAGTCATGGCAAAGTCTAAACCTATTAATCGGTCTTCATAAGCTCTAAAAAGAATTCCACTACCAAATTGATCGTAAAAAGAACCAATGGTAATATGCAAATTGCCTACTTGCTTATTGGCATTAAAAAAGAATAAGCCTTGATCTGAAAAGGCTTCTTGTGGATTTAGAAGGTTTGAATTATGAAAAAAATCATAGCGTACATTAAAATCAAATCCTTGGTTGTTGTAGTTCAAAAAGAACCATCCTTCAGCACCAGAAAGCTGTCTTTCGTAATGTGTTGTATTGGTTCCGAATTGCCCCAACCTTGCATCGTTTCTATAAAAGTTGGTGTTTAGAGTTAAATCTCCTCTAACAGTTCCTTGAGCCAATGCCTTATTACCCATTAAGCACAGCACCAGCGCAGCCCAACCTAGTTTATACCTTAACATATTTCCTAATTCTAGGGTCGAAAGTAAATAATAGGCTTTTGAATTAAGGAGAATAACTGCCCTTTATAGTTGATTTAGGAATTTTAGAGTTGGCCAGTTAATAAACGTAAATAAAACGATGGTTTTTTAAGCTGCTCTCGCATGTCCAAATCTGAGAACATGGTGGTCATGGCTTTTTGCAAT
Organism: Bacteroidota bacterium; assembly: GCA_020437725.1. Classification (GTDB taxonomy): domain Bacteria; phylum Bacteroidota; class Bacteroidia; order CAILMK01; family JACPUW01; genus JAGQWA01. Next base: position 1,749 of record JAGQWA010000194.1, read on the forward strand.
CCTGGATTGCTAATCGTTCGGTTTATCAAAAAATTGAATAGCCATGCATTGCCCGATAGTTTTTGCAAACGATGGCTCAATTTTAATTCGTCAAAAAGTTTTGCTTTTAAAATTTGGTCGTAATCCCTAGAAGCCGTTTCAATTGAGTTGCCTTGTAAAATTCTCTCTGCTGCATTTGCGGCTTCAATTCCGCTAACCATGGCATTACCAATGCCTTCTCCAGTAAACGGATCAACCAAGCCAGCAGCATCACCTGTTAGTAGAACATTGTTTTTATATTTAGGCGCCCAAGTTGAACCGAGCGGCAAACTCCAACCTTTAATATCTCCCAATTCTGCATTTTCGAATCGAGCTGATAATTCTTTGTTATTTGAAATTACTTCTTTCAATAACTGCCTAAGGTTAATCCCTTTGGCTTTTACCTTGGAAGTGAGCATTCCTAAGCCCACATTGGCTTCGTTTTTCGAAAGTGGAAAAATCCAGAAATAGCCGGGGTAGCTTTCTTTTATGAAATGAAGTTCAAGATAATTCTCTGGGTGAAGATTCTTAACACCCGTAACATAACTTCTTAAGGCTACGCTGTGGTGTTTGCTTTCAAACACGGGCAAACGCAGGTGTTTTCTTACGGCCGAAGTGGGTCCATCAGCAGCAATAACTACTTTAGGAGTTAAATCAAATAGCTGTTTACCGTGTTTTATGGCAACTTTTTCTATTTGCCCTTTTATTTCGTGAATATGGACTCCAAATAATGTTTGGGCAAATTCCTTATCGAGCCTTTCAACCAAGCAATTATCGAAATCAAACCTTCTAGCAACAAATCCTGGCTCAATTCCATCATTTCTTTCCGGAAAAGGTATTTGAATTTTTTTTCCGTTTGGTGCAATGAATTCAATTCCAAAAGTGGGTAAAAACTGCTCTTTATTACTAAAGAAATGCTGGTACTGCAAATCCACTTTTTTGAGTGAATCAATCACTTTACCACTTAGTGCATCTCCACACACTTTATCGCGCGGAAACTCACATTTGTCGATAATAATATGCGGAATTTTCTGCTTTGAAAGCTGCATTGAAGCCGCGCATCCGGCTGGACCAGCGCCTACAATTAGTATTTCTCCAAAGTTTTCAATCACTTAACTCGGCATTATTCCTTCATCAGCATAACTGTAGTATTGCTGTCCGGCAACAATAATATGGTCAAGTACCTGAAAGTCTAACAACTTACCCCCTTCTACCAGTTTCTTGGTAATTGAATTATCCTGCTTACTTGGGTTTAAATTGCCTGATGGATGATTGTGGCAAAGAATTAATGAGCAAGCAGTGGCCACTTCTAATGATTTAGAAAAAACCAATTTGGGATCAACCAAGGTTCCACTAATTCCGCCCCTGCTTATTTCTTCTACTTTTATAGGCACATTGGCCCTGTTTAGTAAGATTACAAAGAACCTTTCGTGATCTAAATCTGCTAGGTAAGGATAAATATGCTCAAAGGCATCTTTGCTCGATGCAATTTTCTTGTTAGGTCTTTCAACGGCTTTTCTTCTTCTACCTAATTCTAATGCAGCAATTAAGGTTACGGCTTTTGCAGGGCCAATACCCGGAATCTTGCACAACTCCTTTACCGTAAGTTTTGAAAGTTGATTAAGATTTCCATCAACTGATTTAAGCAATAATTTACCTACATCAACAGCGGATAAATTAATGGTACCAGAACCCAACAAAATACCGATGAGTTCAGCATCGGTAAGTGTGTCGCGTCCTTTAAGTTGAAGTTTTTCTCGGGGTCTGTCTTCTTCAGACCAGGACTTAATACCTAGTTTAGAATTTTCTGAAGAAGAACCTGACATTAGATTGGACTACTTATGCCAACCCATTAACAAACTTGGTAAGTCTTGATTTTTGGTTACCAGCTTTGTTTTTGTGAATAATGTTGCGCTTGGCCAATTTATCAAGCATTGCAGATACTTCTAATAGAAGTTTTTCAGCTTCTGCTTTGTCTTCCATGCCGCGCAAACGTCTAATTGCATTACGTGTTGTTTTAGCGTAATATCTATTGTGAAGACGTTTTTTTTCGTTTTGTCTGATTCTCTTTAAAGCTGACTTGTGGTGTGCCATTCTTGGGGCTTCAAAAATTTAGTGTGCAAAAGTAATTCTATTCTGTATAATTCCTAATCCTTCTCTGCAATTTCTATTAAATGCTCATGAAGATCATCTTCATCACCTTCTAAATAGCCAGAATGGCGATAAACGATGTTTCCATGTTTATCAACTATTAAAGAGTATGGGGGAGTTTGGTAGTTAAATTTTCGTTTTGACTCTCCTGCCTCATCAATAACCACATCAAATGGCCAATCGTATGCTTTTGCAAAAGGCTTTACTTTGGCTTTTGTTCTAGCATCGTCTATTGAAACTGCAACTACTTTAAAGTCTGCATCTTCTTGCCAATCTTCATAATTATCATTTATGGCCGAAAGTTCTTTTAAACATGGTTTGCACCAGGTGGCCCAAAAAGAAATAATGGTTATTTGTCCATCGTCACCATATTCGCTCAATTTGAATTTTTTGCCATCAAGGTCTTCTACATCTAAATCGGGAAGTTTGGTGTTTTGTTCTGGCTGAAAAGCAAATAACATGGTTGCTATTGTGAGCATTAACATCACCTTGGTTGCAATTTTTTTCATGTCTAAATCTAATTAGGGGTTCAAAACTATTTTAAGATTGTGATAGAATTACCCAATTGGTAATTTTTTAGCGAATCGTTTACACATTGCATACCAAACTATACTCGGTTTCTGAAGGCGAATTTGAAAAACTCGCCAAAAAGGCGCTGAAGTACGCCCTTATTTCTGCACCATTTACGGTTAACCGAATGGCAATAGATGATTTACCGAAACGGATTGAAAACATTGTAAAGGGCAAACTAGCCGAATTAATGGTTGGCGCTTTTCTTATAAGCCGAAATGTTGAAGTTGATTTTGAACGCTGCCAAACGCCATTTTACCAAACCGATAAACACGATTTTATTTACTGTGATTATGAATGGGATATTAAAAACAACTACTTGAACATAGGTTCGAAAAGTTTAAAGGATAATGACTTTTCCAGTCTCCCTGCATTAATACCCAACAGATTTAGAGGAGACCAATGGAGCAAGCGAGATAGAACATACCACAACACCAAAGGCTTGCGCATGCTTTTTACTTTTATGATTAGGCAGAAAAAAGTTGATAAAAAAAAAAAAAATCTATTCGACATGCAAATTGAAACTGAGCAACTGGAATTTCTGTCTGCTTTAGTAGACAAACATGGTGGCAAGAATTACGAAAAGGCTCCTTTTGAAGAAAAATGGTTTTGGCATGAATGGCAACATTGATCATTGCCTTGGAGCGAGCCTTTGCTTAAAGTTAATTTCAATTCTCCTTTGCTAATTGGCGGCTGGGCTGGCCAAGAGCATTGGCCAAAATTTAAAACAGCCAAACCCAGAAGTTGGGCTGGTGGATTGATGAAGACCAGGATTGAGAATAAGTATGTTGAACTAGAACAGCTAGCTCCTTTTACCTAATAAGGGCAATATTGCCTTGTTTAACATGCTCTTCTTTATTTCCCATGGCATCGGTAAAGGTGAACTTTACAACGTAGGTATAACTACCAACTGGTAGCAATTTACCGTTAAGGTAGCCAGTCCATTTTTCTGAAGGATCTCTACTTGAAAACACTCGTGTACCATTTCTGCTGAAAATGTAGAATTGATAATCGGTAACAACATCATTAAATACTGGCGCTACTGAATCATTTATTCCATCTGGTTTTGATGGTGTAAATGCCGTTGGCATAAAGAAATTTAAATGGCAAGGAATAGCTTCAACATAAATATTTGAACGCAAAGAATCGCATCCATTGTAGGTGACAACATAGTGCTCACCTGGCAAAAGATAGCTCGGTTCTGCATATAGCCTGTTACCGATATATTGTTTAAAACCGCTTGTATCATTGATAGTAAACAACAGAGAATCTCCATTGCAAACGGTAGTGTCTAAGCCAAATTTTGGCAAAGCTTTCACGCTTCGGTAGTTAACTTGTATGCTGTCATTAGTTTGGCAATCATCATCATAGACCGTAAAATGGTAAATGCCCTCTGTTTTTACAGCCAGAGATTTTTCATTTGTTTCATCTTGCCATTTAACATTGTGCGGCGTGTGCACATAAATTTTTGCTTGCTCATTTTGGCAAATGGTGGTGTCAAGTGTGTTTTGGTAACTTATCTTTTTAAAGGTGAGTCGCATATAGTCGTTAGCCGTGCAGCCATTTCTATAAACTCGAATATTTACCGCTTCAGTAGAATCATAAAAGGTAGTGCTAGAGTCTTTGCTGCCATTGCTCCAGTTATAATTATCAAAATTTTCTATGGTTGAAATGGTAATTGACGTGTCGTTACAAATAATGGTATCCGCACCAAGTACCTGCACAATTGAATCATAAGTGAAGGTGAAGGTGTCGTAAACATTACAAAATAATTGAATAGGATAACTTTTATTCCTAAGAGTAAACTGCGCAACATAAGTACCTGTATCTGCAAAAACAACTTGGGTTTCATCATCCAAGTCTTTTAGCCTATCGCCATTAAAATGCCACCT
>JAGQWA010000195.1 GCA_020437725.1 Bacteroidota bacterium
TGTTTTTAATGAATCTAATGGCTTCTCCAGTTGATTTCATCTCAGGCCCCAATTCCTTGTTTACATTAGGAAACTTCTCAAAAGAGAATACCGGTTCTTTAATAGCAAAACCATCTTCGTGCGGTTCAAGGTCAAAATCGGTAACCTTGGCATCGCCTGTCATAATCATGGTAGCATATTTTAAATATGGTTTTTTGTATGCTTTACATATAAAAGGCATAGAACGAGATGCCCTTGGGTTGGCTTCAATTATGTAAACATTATCTCCTTTAACAGCAAATTGCACATTCACAACTCCTTTTACCTTAAGTGCTTTTGCAATGCGGGCTGAATATTCTTTTATTTGATCTACAATTCTTGGAGAAAAATCATATGGTGGTAGCACGGCATACGAATCGCCTGAGTGAACTCCAGCTGGCTCAATATGTTCCATTACTCCCATGATATGCACATTCTCGCCATCGCATAAACTATCCGTTTCTGCTTCAAAAGCACGGTCTAAGAAATGGTCAATTAGTAGTTTATTTCCCGGAATATCTCTAAACAGCTTTACTACGGCGTTTTCTAGTTCTTCATCATTAATTACAATGCTCATGTGGGTTCCGCCAAGAACATAAGATGGACGAACTAGAACTGGATAACCCACTTCATTAGCCACTTGAATGGCTTCTGTGGGGTTTGTAGCAACTCCAAATCTTGGATATGGAATGTCTAATTCTTTTAATAGTGTACTAAAAGAACCACGATCTTCGGCAAGATCCATATTCTCAAAGCTGGTGCCCATAATTTTAACACCATACTTATTAAAGGTTTCTGCCAACTTTAGAGCAGTTTGCCCTCCAAGCTGAACAATTACACCTTCTGGTTGCTCAAAATCTATAATTTCTCGAATGTGCTCCCAATAAATTGGCTCAAAATAAAGCTTGTCTGAAATATCGAAATCAGTTGAAACCGTTTCAGGATTACAGTTTACCATAATTGCTTCGTAGCCCATTTCTTTTAAGGCTTGAATACCATGAACGCAACAATAATCGAACTCTATTCCTTGACCAATGCGGTTTGGCCCCGCGCCAAGAACAATCACCTTTCGGTTGGTTGATTTTACAGATTCGTTTTCGTCATCAAAAGTTGAGTAATAATAGTTGGTTGGCGAAGCAAACTCGGCCGAGCATGTATCTACCATTTTATAAACTCTACGTAAGCCCAGTTCTTTTCGCTTTTCGTAAACATCATCTTCTTTACAACCAAATTGTCTTGCCAATTGCACATCAGAGAATCCGCTTTGTTTCATCTCTAACAAAAATTCTTTGCTCACATTTTGAATGGTAAATCCTGCAGCTTTTCTCTCAAGTTTTACTAGCTCTTCTATTTGAAGTAAGAACCACCTGTCTATTCTGGTTAATTCTTGAATGGTCTTCATGGTTAGACCTAATTCAAATGCTTCTTTTATGTGGAATAGTCTATCCCAAGAAGGCTCTCTAAGACTCTTTTTAAGCTCTTCTGTTGTTTGTAATTCAAAACCTTTGCTTTCTAAACCATGCCTATCAATTTCTAATGATTGACAAGCTTTCTGGAGTGATTCAAGGAATGATCTTCCAATGCCCATGGCCTCGCCTACTGACTTCATTTGAAGACCCAGTCTATGGTCTGAACCAGGGAATTTGGCAAAATTCCAACGCGGAATTTTAGTGATTACATAATCTTGAACTGGCTCAAAATAGGCAGAAGTAGTTTGTGTAACCGGATTTTTGAGTTCATCTAGGTTGAAACCCATTGCCAATTTGGCTGCAATTTTAGCAATTGGATATCCCGTAGCTTTAGATGCTAAAGCCGAAGAACGTGAAACCCTTGGGTTGATTTCAATTATTATTAATTCTTCATTTTCTGGATTTAATGCAAACTGAACATTACAACCTCCTGCAAAACTGCCTAGCGAACGCATCATTTTAATTGCCATGTCGCGCATTCTTTGATACGCAGTGTCGCTTAATGTCATTGCAGGTGCAATGGTTATCGAGTCGCCTGTATGAACTCCCATTGGATCAAGATTCTCAATAACACATATAATGGCTACGTTGTCGTTACTATCTCTTAAAAGTTCTAGCTCATATTCTTTCCAACCCAAAACGGCTTGCTCAATAAGTACTTCGTGCACTGGTGAGAATTCAAGACCACGGCGAAGAGCAGCGTCAAATTCTTCTTTGCTATGCACAAATCCACCGCCAGAACCACCTAAGGTAAATGATGGCCTAATTACCAGCGGAAAGCCAATTTGCTGAGCAGCTTCTTTTCCTTCTAAATAGGAGTTAGCAATTTTTGAAGGCGCAATTGGCATGTCAAGCTCAACCATGAGTTTTCTGAATAACTCTCGGTCTTCAGTTTTATCAATAGCTTCAATATCAACGCCTACAATTTTTACATTGTATTCATCCCAAATACCTTGTTCGTCAACTTCTTTACATAGGTTTAGCGCAGTTTGGCCACCCATTGTAGGTAGAACGGCATCAATTTGAGGATGCTCTTGAAGTACTTTTACAATTGATTCTGGAGTAAGGGGCAATAAATACACATGATCTGCCATTATTGGGTCGGTCATAATGGTTGCTGGATTTGAATTGATAAGAATCACTTCAATTCCTTCTTCTCTTAATGAACGAGAAGCTTGACTTCCAGAATAGTCAAATTCACAAGCTTGTCCAATTATAATTGGTCCACTTCCAATAATAAAAACCGACTTAATTTGAGGATTTAACGGCATGCGTTGTAAAAATTTCGCGCAAAGATAACCGCCTATGGCAAGGCACAAAAAGTAGTTGTTCTAAAGTCTTCCACAACTCAGAAATTCCACTCAAAGCCAATATAAATGTCTCTGCCATGCATAGGACTGTAGGAATATGCAGTATCAAAATATGGAGAAAACCCAGGCGCATAATTTGGATCGTTAAAACCCACCAATGGAGACCATAATTGCCGATAATTAAACAAGTTCTGAACGCCTGCATAAACGCGCAATTTCTTTGAAACCAAATTTTTAGACGCCTGAATGTTATGGATAGCCCATGTTTTTGAATACTCAGGACGGCCAGTTGCTTTAGGCAAACCATTTTGATCCAAATCAAAAACTTCTGGCAATTTCATTTTTCCTGTTACTGAAACCGTGTAAGCCAAGTTTATACCTGTTTTAGGGAGTTTATAATTTACAGACGTATTGCTTGTAAAACGCGGCGAAAACATGAGCCAAGAAGATTGCAATTCACCATTTTCAACGGTTGTTTCAGTTGCATTTTGGTAATTAAAACCTGATTGAAATCTTAGCCCATTTTTAAGTTGATGCTGCCACCCTATGCTTGCCCCAAAGGTTCTGGCAAAACCAGTTGAGTTGGCATAAACAATCTTATTGGGGTTAGAATAATCAGGAATAATTTTATTCGAAAAATGGGTATAGAATACGTCAAAATCTAACGTACCTACTGATTCTCCAATTTGAACAAACTGGTTGTAATTGAAAGATGTATTGTACGATTGCTCTGGTTTAAGTTCTTCTTTAATTTCTATTTGGCGCCGACCTGTAACAAAGGCATGATCTTCAGTAAATAAGTTCACCACCCTAAATCCGGTTCCAAAATTGCCCCTAAAAGTGGTTCCATTTTTAGGTGTGTATTTAAAGTTAAACCTCGGCGAGAAAATAGGGCCGTGCACATAATAATAATCGAGCCTTGCTCCTGCTAAAATCTTAAAAGTTGAAGCCAGTTGCACTTCATCTTGAATAAACACTCCAGGTATAAATTGTTTGCTTGGCCTATTTAGTTCGTTTCCGTTCTCGCCAATTAATTGGGTTGCTACCGAATTATCGTCATAAAACTGATATCTGTTGGTAAGCCCTAGCAGCGCATCGTGCCTTCCTTTTTTGATAGGTTTAAGAAGATTGGCAAAGGCTATTTTCTGATTAGCAGCATATAAATCTGAGCCATAAAATGAATTCTGGTTGTGACTGGTAAGCGAAAAATCGAGCTTCAATGGACTCTTGGAGTTGAATGCATAAGAGCCAAATATCTCGGCACGATTCGTATAAATACTCTCGCCATAAATTGAGTCGTTGCCCCGAATTTGTTTGTAGGCCCTATTGTTTAGATAAGCTTCTACTCCATTTCTGCGGTCTTCATAATAGTATTTGGCTGAAATAGTAAACGGTTTTTTGCTCTTTCTATCTAAACTCCATTTGGTGAACGCGGATATTCTATCAAGATTCACATTATCACCAAAACCATCATGGTTATGATCGTCAAAATCGTTTATAAAGGCGTAGTTTAAACCAACATAACCTTTCCAGTTTTTCACTTTTGGCGCAATGGCAATATTTCCAAAGGTTTCAAGATGCGAAGTAGCCATAATATCTATACTAACGGCAGGCTGATTAGCCGGATCTTTGGTAATAATATTAATTACACCTGCAACCGCTTCAGACCCGTAAAGTGTTGAGCTTGGTCCTTTTATTACTTCAAATCGTTCAATAATTTGTCTGGGAATTCCATTCAAACCATAAACTGATGCTAGGTTACCATAAATAGGTGCACCATCCATTAATACGGCGGTGTATTGACCAGGTAGGCCATTAATGCTGATACTATTGGTAAAACAAACTCCACAAGCCACCACTTCAGTTACGCCATTAACCAATTGAATTCCTTGAACTAAATTTATTGGCGATGTGGTGTTTTTGAGAAATTCTTCTGACACCACTTCAATTTTAACTGGAGATTCTGAAACATAGGTCTCTTTTAGAGTGCCAGAAATTACCAAGGCATCAAGCTGAGTATTTGACTTTTCTAAGAAGATGGTGTCAATGCTTTGGCCTGAAAGTTTGTTCAATGAAATGGAAACAGACTTGCTTTCATAGCCAATGCTATTAATAGTTAAAACTATATTTGGCAATGAATCTTTGATTACAAAGTGGCCGCTTATATTGGTGGCAGCGCCTGTTGTGGTTCCCAAAATTCCAACAGAAGCAAAAGGAACGGGTTCGTTTTTATGAAAAACATAACCGCTAAAACTATGCTCTTGAGCCAAAGCGCAAAAACTTCCAAAAAGAAAAATAAGAGATATAAAAAGTTTGTGTTTGTGGTTCATTCAGAAAACTATAAGCTTACACTTATTATATTTTTAGACAAAGCTAAAAATATTTTGACACGAACCAAAACTATCTTGACAACATGAAAACCATATTTGCCAAATGAACGTGGCACTTGTGCATTACAGACTGTCTAAAATGGGTGGGCTTGAGTCTAGAATGCGCAATTATTTAGACTATTTTGTATCCAAAGGAGTTAAGGTAACCCTGTTTTGCTATAAGCACGACGACTCTTTTTTTATACCTAAAAATGTTGAAGTTGTTAAGGTAAATGTTGGTTTAACACCAAAAAACTTGCGCAGATGGGCGTTTAACAAAAAGTTGAAAACTGTGTTTAACAAAGCAGATTTCGACTTTTCGCTTACCATGGAAAGAACCAGCCAGCAGCACGCGTCAATTGCACCTGGAGACCATTTGGGATTTATGAAAGCCATGGGAATTAAAAATTGGCGCCCCAAACATTGGGCTCAAGTTTGGCTTGACAAACAGTGCTTTAATAAGAGCGAAGTAATTTATCCCTGTTCAGACCTTATTAATCAAAATCTTGAAAGACTGTATGGCATTAATCAGGCTAAAATGTGTACCCTATACCCACCTATTAAACTGAATGAATTTGACAAACAGTTTTTGCCAAATGCCAATCTTCTAAGGCAAAAATTTAATATAAGTGCAACCAAATTCACATTTGTTATGGCATCAGTTAGCCATAAACGCAAGGGTGTTCATTTTGCTGTTGAGTTGTTTAAACAATTACCAAAAAGCCAATTTGAATTAAAAATTGCTGGCCTTCCAAAACTGGATGTTCAAACTGAAAACATTGAGTTTTTAGGATATGTACCTAATGTAGCTGAGCTTTACCATGCTGCCGATGCGCTCATTCACCCAGCCTATTTTGAGCCTGCAGGTCAAATTGTGGCTCAAGCACTTCACTTACAAAAACCGGTTCTCATTTCTAACCAAACTGGTTGGGCTCCAAAAATTACACCTGAAGAAGGAATGGTGGTTAAAAATCATGATTTAGAATACTGGAAAAAAGCACTAATGAGCTTTGTAGAGCAAGATTGGCAAGTACCCGAAGGATTTGGTATTAAACACCATTTGGGGCTTGAAGCCCACATGAACAAAATGCTGTCATTTTTTGATAACCGAACCAACCGCTCAAATTGATGTTATTTTCACGCTTTCTTATTGCAACAAATGCTTCATCATAAAATTCCGCTTTCAAAAACTGGGTTGTATAAA
>JAGQWA010000196.1 GCA_020437725.1 Bacteroidota bacterium
ACTGTCGTTGTAAACCCAACCTTCTTTCCCTGTATTGTAAGGTGGGTCAATGTAGATGCACTTTATTTTTCCTTCGTATTCGGGCAGTAGGCTTTTGAGTGCTTCAAGGTTGTCCCCGTGTATAATTTTATTACCGCTGTTGGTCGGGTCGTTTTGTTCGCCTTTTTCAGCTGTAAAGCCGTATTTGTGTTCCAATACTCGGTATGGCACAACTTGATGGTGGCTCACCACCTTATCTTTTCCTATCCAATTGAGTGTTGGCATATTATTTCTCTTTTACTTTCTTCGGTTCAACAATTATCTGATTTATTCAAGTAATCTGAAGTGTAATTTATTCATTACTGAACTGTTTATCAGCTATTGATTTAAGATAAACTTTCAATTATTTTAGTACAATCCATTTAGGATAGCATCTAATACCAATGCTTGAGAACAACATAACTTCCATCTCTAAATTCACATTCAAAACCTTAAGAAATCAACCATAACCAGAAACTCAAAACTTGTTGTAAGCCAAAAGTTTAGCGTTGGATTAAGAAACTAGAAACTCTCAATTACAACTTCTCAATCCAATCAAAAGCCGCCCCCAAATCTTTACCAAAAGTGATAATGCCTTCTTCGTGGCCGGCCATGAGCATTGTGGGAGTTTGGTTCATACCGCCTTCGTTGTAAAGTCTAGATACTTCGTTGGCCATTTCTGGCGTGCCATAGGGTATTTCAGCTTTTGTGGTTGGGTATTTATGCAGCCATTTATCCCAAAGGGTTTTGCTGTGAATATGTATTACCGCTTTTATGCTTGGATCTAATTCGTAAACAGCGGCGTGGGTTAGCGATTCTGAACTGGCTTTTATGGGGCCGGCACACCATAGCTCGTTTTGCTCAATACTGTATTGGTTTATCAGCACATAATGTTCAGCGGTTAATTTGGGAATATGACCAGTTTGTGAACCAGAAATAATGATTCCATCCTTCCCCAAAACGCTTATGTTCCCATATCCAATTCCATTTTCATAAGCGCCAATTAATCGCATTTCGAACAGGCGATTTCGAAATTCATTTAACTCAGCAATTTCAGTTTCTGGCAATGGCTCAGCTTCGGTAAAATGCTGCTTGTATTTTATTACGCCATCATCTATCATAAGGCTTGTTTTTCAGGGAATTGAGACACCATTCCTTGTTCCGTGGCATTTGTAATTCCGCGTTCGGTAATAATGCCCGTAATAAGTCTTGCTGGCGTAACGTCAAAACCCAAGTTGAAGGCAGACGTGCCTTCAGGGCAAATGAGCACACTTTTCACTTCATTATCAACTTTGCCTTGTATGTAGCGCACTTCGTCTTGAGAGCGTTCTTCAATTTCAATTTGGGCAATACCGTCGTTCAACTCCCAATCAATAGTGGTTGAAGGAAGACAAACATAAAACGGCACATTATTGTCGTTGGCCGCAAGTGCTTTTAAATAAGTACCAATTTTATTGGCCGCGTCGCCATTTCGAGTTACTCGGTCGGCACCTACAAAAACCAAATCAACTTGGCCGTGCTGCATTAAATGGCCGCCCGCATTGTCAACTATTAAAGAATGTGGCACCCCAGCTTCGTTCAATTCCCAAGCGGTTAAGTTGGCACCTTGGTTTCGCGGTCGGGTTTCGTCAACCCAAACATGAACGGGTATTCCTTTTAAATGTGCCTGATAAATGGGCGAAGTAGCCGTTCCCCACTCTGTGCAAGCTAAGCTTCCGGCATTGCAATGCGTTAGGATGTTTACGGTTTTGCCACCATTTTGTTTAAAAACTTCTTCTATTAAAGCAACCCCATGCTCTCCTATTCTACGGCAGAGCGTGGCATCTTCTTCCATGAGTTGGTGCGCCTTTTGCCAGGTTGCATTCAACACATCACCATTATTGAAATTGGGCTGAATGAACTTGAGCATTTCGTCAACCGCCCACATAAGGTTTACAGCCGTTGGCCTGCTAGACCTTAAATGACTTGCCTTTGCAGCAAATTCTTCAAAACCCAAACCTGCGTTTTTGCATTCGAGCAATGCGAAATACATTCCAAAAGCAGCGGTTGTGCCAATTAAAGGTGCACCACGTACTTCCATGTCTAAAATGGCACGGTAGCAATGGTGGCTGGTAGCTAATTGGTTAACTACTCTTTTGTGTGGAAGCCAACGCTGGTCAATGATTTCAACCAATCTTTCTGGTTCTTCAACCGTCCAAATACTCCGTGGAATAGGATTCTTCATGGCGCAAAATTCAGTTTTAATCTGCTTTAAAACGAGTAAACCAAATGCAGACTGCTCATATTTTTTCCAAAAGTGGGCGCAACCGTTAATCGCTCTTTTAATGATTTCTTTTTGTGAATAGTGGGCATGGAAACGCCCGCAATTCCGCCCACCACAAAACCAGCAATTACATCAGTATAAAAGTGTTTTCCCCCATTTATGCGGTGAAAACCTACAAATGCTGGCAAAGCAACGCTAGTAATACTTGATGCAATTTTGAGATATTGGTTTTGAGAATAATCTTGAATGAAGGCATTCATTAAAAACGCATTACAAGTAGTAAAAGCCATATGCCCTGAAAAGAACGAGCGCCTGCCTTCTGCCGAAAGTCGTTCTTCTAATGGAACGTTTTCATTGTACATATAAGGCCTGTTTCGCTTAACCGTGTTCTTAAAAGATTCGGTTACACCTAAAAGCAGCAAATTGGCTTCAACCCCAATTATCGCAAAAGTGATAAACCTACCCAGTTTTCTTTTTGAATTAAAGGTATAGTAGAGAGCCGCTCCACTTGCCAGCACAAAACTTGAAACCAAACCCGCATCTGAAAAAATGTGGCTTCTAGTTGACCAATTGCCCAAAACATGACTATCAAAGTTGTTAACCGCGCCAGGGTTTAGTGCAGTTAACTCAGTTAAGGATAAGGGTTGTAATCTGCTGTTTTGCCACAAACCATAGGCCGATGTTAAAACACCACTTCCTATAAGAAGCACTTCGTTGCGCAGTTTTAATTTATATGCCACTTTGGGTTGTAGAAATTGAGTGTTGGCTTTTATACTACCAAATGAAACCACGGACACCAAAATAACAAGCAGCGACTTTTTCATGGGTTAAAAATACGGGGTTTGATTAATGGTATATCATTGCTAAAAGACATACTAGTTATTAATAAGTCGACAGGCATCTTGAAGATGTGAGACGACTGGATGTTCATCGCCCCATCCCATACCCTTCCTCAAAAGGGAAGGGCTAAGTTTATTTACAATATTTCACGAAACCCCAAGTGGAGTCTTTTTTTATTGCGGTCATTCTAAAAACATAAAGCATGGAAAAACTTTAAAGGGAAGTATCAAAAGCCCATGGTTCATAACCAAAATGTTGATTGAAATCCCTTATAGAACGCGGCTTTGCGAGTCTATTTTTTAGAAAATCCCCTTCAAATCCACATATTTATTCACAAAATGGCCTTAATTATCAACAAATGCAGGGTTACATAGTCCTTCTTTGCTCGCAAATACCATATTTGCTAAGAGTTAAAACATGTTCAACCCTTAAAATTCAGTTAACTGTTATGAACAAAACAGATTTCATTAACGCCATTGCAGACGACAGTGGTCTTTCTAAAGCAGATGCTGCAAAAGCGGTAAATTCATTCATGAACGTTACTAAAGGTGCCTTAAAAGGTGGCGATAAAGTAGCATTAGTTGGATTTGGTACTTTTTCAGTAAGTGCAAGAAGCGCAAGAGAAGGTAGAAACCCACAAACTGGTGCTACTATTAAAATTGCTGCTAAAAAAGTAGCTAAATTCAAGGCTGGTGCAGACCTTGATGGTGCGATAAACTAAGAATACTTCTAGTAGTCTTTAAACGGCCAGTATCTTAAAGATGCTGGCCGTTTTTTTGTTCTAGTAGAAAGAAAGCTGCCACTTCTTAATTGAAATCAAGGTTAACTTCCGCTGGGGTTTATCGTTTTCATTGTTCAGGAATGAAGTGGAATGTTTTAATAAAGAGCCCCATCCCAAACCCTTCCCCAATTAGGGAAGGGCTAAGTTCTTCCCCCAATTGGGGGAAGTTAGAAGGGGGCTAATTCGTAGGCACCTTAATTCAGAACTCAATGTTTGATTTGCAGCGAGCTAGACAAGACCCCAAAATGTTCCGATAGCTATCGGAACAGTGTGACGACTTCAACTTCTCAGCCAGCTTCCCGCTAAAGTTCAGGTGATTATACTAGAAGTGTAAACCCAATAGTTAGCTCATGAATGAAAATCTGGAAAGCGGCTTACATCTTTTGCCTCCTATCAATCATCATTCTATCGGTGCTACCAAGTAGCCGTGAGTCTATTGGCCACTTAGATAAATTTCTACATGCTTTTGTATATTTCACAATTTCAGTACTGGCCATAAAGGCTTTTAATTGGTCTTTTGCCCAAGTTTTTCTCATCAACTTTTCATTAAGTGTTCTGCTTGAAGTGGTTCAATACTTTATTCCTTCAAGAGACTTTTCATTTCTCGATATGGTTGCGAATGCGGCAGGAATAATCCTTGCCTTTTATTTGTGGCGGAATTGGCTGATGAAAGCGATTGATAGACTGTTGCCTTTTTGAGTAGATAAAAATTCTAATCATCTTCGCAAAGGTTTTATTCTCAATATCCACATGAAAGATCTTTTCACAGACCGATTATATCTACGACTTAGAACTCCTCGACGAATGGCCGAGTGCCGCACCAAAGATTGGGATGAACTTTCGGCTTTTTTTGGTACCGACAGCAAGGAATATTTGCAAAAACAACTCGATATTATTGAGCTTGGAGCTGAGAATTATAGCATAAGATTCTGCTATTGGGACATTCTAATTAGAGACACCGAAACCTGTATTGGAAACATTGGATTTTTTGAATGGTATTTTAGGCATTTTAAAGCTGAGCTTGGTTATTGGATGCACGAAGAAGTAAATCGCAATAAAGGTTATATAAGCGAAGCCCTAACCGAAGTGCTAGAATTTGGCTTTAACGACCTAAACATGCACCGCATTTACGCCCGAACTGCACTTGACAATGAACCTTCAAAGGCTGTTTTGAAAAAATTTGGATTTACTGAAGAAGGCATTTCACGCCAAGAGTATTTCTCGAATAATGAGTTTACAGATTCGTTAAATTTTGCCTTGCTAAAATCTGAATACAAGCCTAGGTAGTATGAATTTCACCATAAGACCATTTGAGAAAACAGATGCTGAATCATTTAGCAAATACGCCGATAATGAAAAAGTAGCCAGTTTTATGACCAATGGTTTTCCGAATCCCTATACGCTAGCTGATGCAGTTGATTTCATCGAAATGGCCATGGAAGGTGAACCTACTCATATTTTCTGCATTGAGATAAATGGCGAAGCTTGCGGCGGAATTGGCTTGCATCACCAGCAGGATATTCACGCCAAAAACATGGAACTGGGTTATTGGCTTGCTGAACCTTTTTGGGGTAACGGTGTAATAACTTCAGCCATTAAACAAATGGTTGATTATGCCTTTAAAACTTTTGCTATTACTCGAGTTTATGCACGGCCATTTGGTACCAATAAAGGTTCTCAAAGAGCGCTTGAAAAAGCAGGATTCACTTTAGAAGCAAGGCTCGAAAAAACGCTCTATAAAAACAGTGAATTCATTGACGAATTGATTTATTCCATTCGCAAGCAGAACCACTAATAGTCTTTAAAATAGCGCTTATACTTCCCTTTTCTAGGTAAAAAGGCAAATAATAACGGCACATACAGCAACAGACTTGCAAGTCTATTTCCTGCTTTAAAAGTCATATCGTCAATAATTTCAGATTCGGTTTCTGATATTTTTTTAACCACATGGCGATGGTGCCATTTTTTAAGTCCAAAAGGCATTTCTGTGCCTTCGTCAACAAACCATGTTTCTTGCTCATTTTGGCCATGGCTGGTAATATCACTCTTCCAATGTGAGTTTAAAGGCCAGCCAAATTTTACGTCAACTTTATCACCTGTTTCTGAACCAGTAAATGCTTCAACCGAAAATTTTGGAAACGGCGGCGCCAAGGCTTCAAAAAGGTTTCTGTCAAAACCCTGCATCACTTTCATATAATGACCATTAACCTTGGTTCTGAGTGTAATATTCATGGAAAAAAAACAGGCCGTAAACCCATAATGTTTATGCTAAATTAGCCCAGAATGATTATTTCTACACCAAGACTTTATTTACGCGAATTTTCTGTTGAAGATGCCGAAATGCTGGTTGTGCTCAACAACCAGCCTGAAGTGCTTCAATTTACTGGTGATGTGCCTTTTGATTCTATTAAAGCTGCGCAGGAATTTGT
>JAGQWA010000197.1 GCA_020437725.1 Bacteroidota bacterium
GAAAGTCCAAAAACGGCTGGTGTTTTAATTTTAAATCGTGTAATATAAGATGAGAGCTTTACGGCATCTATTCCAACAAAAAACAAAAGGTAAATCTGAATAAAAAGAATGTAGACTGGAGTGAAATTCTCCACCCCCAAACCTTCGAAAGTGTTTTGTAATATGGGTACCCCAAAGAAAAATAAACTCACAACATCGTAAATGAGCAATACCATGAGTATGCCTTCTATCCAGTTGTGTTTTATGAATTCAATTCTCTGAAGATTAAAGATTAATCTTAGCGAAAAGCTGATTACATAAAAGCTGAAGATCCACTCAAATGCACTTACAAATAGCTTGTCGGTTGACTCGTTTTGCGGAAAGCCATAATATATAGCCAACATGCCTAGGGATAAAAGCGAAACGAAAAAGCTAACCACCTTTAAAGATCGCCTTACACCATGTTGGTGCTTGTAAATGAATCTAGAAAATAGGTTATCTGCCATTGTGGCGCGAAGCTAAGTTGATGCACAATAAAAAGAGCGACCAAAAGGCCGCTCCATTTATATTATTAGTGCTATTGAATGTGCAATTTAATCTCTGCTTTGCAAGGCGGCAAGCAGTCTTAAAATGTTTAGGTATAGCCAAACTAGTGTAATAATTAAACCCATTGCACCATACCATTCCATGTATTTCGGAGCCCCTTGATCGGCTCCTTGTTTTATTACTTCAAAATCGATAATTAAACTTAAGGCTGCTACAATGCACACACCTGCCGTAAAGGCAATACCAAACATGCTGTTTGTGTGTAAAAACGGAACTGTAATGCCAAACATGCCTAAAATCCAACTAACTAAATAAGTGAAGAATATTCCAAAAATTAAGGCAGAAACTATTTTAGTGAACTTAGGTGTGGCTCTTAAAACATTGCTGCTAAATAGACCTAGCATAATTAAAAGAACGCCAAGTGTTAAGCAAATTGCTTGAAAAACAATACCTTGAAATTGAAGCCCGTACATAGCTGTAATTCCGCCAATAGCCAAACCATAACCAACTGAATATATTGGTGCTGTAATTGGGCTCCATTCTTTTTTGAAAATACCAACAAACACCGCAATTAGACCAACAATTGCGCCTCCCCATATTAAAGGAGTGTAGGCACTAACAGCTGGCCCAAACAGAGTTGTGCCATCTGGTAAAACGGTTACAGCGCTTGCAATTTTGTAATAAAGAAAACTTGCAGGAATTACCAATAAAGCAAAAAGGATAAAGGTTTTTTGAATGGCTCCATTTAAGGTCATTCGTTCTCCTGAGTCAATTACAAAATCTGAAAATTTATCTTGGCTAAGTGCGGGATTGCCGCCAATTAATTTACTCATTTTTGATTGTCTTTTTAAAGAGTTCAAAATTAACAAATACTCATTTCAATTATTCGTTAATCGTAGTTAACGAACAATGGTTATTGTGCCATGAAGCTTGGTTCTGGCACTCTGCATTACATAGAAATAAGTGCCTGCTTGCAGCTCTGTACCAGAGTTGTTCAGTACAAAATCATCAGTTGTGCCATTCCACGGCGTCAATTGACCTTCGTCTCTATGAACCAAGTTGCCCCAGCGGTTATAAATGTACAGTTGGTATTCATCGCAATCAGGCCGCAGGTTTTTAAAGATGAACTCATCATTTAAGCCATCATTATTGGGGGTAATAACGTTTGGAGCATAAATTCTTCCGGTTTGGTACTCTTTTACTTCAAATGATTTCTGTATGGAATCTTCGCACTCTGTATTTCGGTTAATAATGAGGGTTATGGTGTAAATACCTTCTTTGGCGTAATTGATAATTGGGTCTAAATCAAAAGAACCGCTGTCGTTGCCAAAAAACCATTGCGACCTAAAGCGGCCAATGCTGTTATCGTCGGTAATAATGGCGCCAATACAACTATCTAGGGTAACATTAAATTCTGCTTCAGGAATACTGTCTATATTAATTGGAATAACCAATGTGTCAACGCATTCATACTCAGAAATAGAAATTTGTGTGACCATATAATTGCCTTTTTCAGGGAAATGAACTCTGAATTCAGTTCCAGAAGCTGAATCACCTGTTGATGAATACCATCTTGTATCTATTCCAAAGGCGGAAGTGTCTGTAAAAATGAAGGTATTAATGCAGCTGTCATTTAAATATTCATTGCCGGCTTCTGGCAACTCTGGTATATAAACCATTAGATTAACAGAATCAGTACATCCATTTCTTTTGTTTTCGCCATAAAGCGTAATGGTGTAGTTGCCATCGCTATCGTAGGTATGAGAAGGATTTTCGCCTTCTGCGGTTCCGCCATCATCAAATGTCCAGAAAAACGAATCCAAATCGGCCGATTTGTTTTGCATATCAACTGAAAGTGCACAGGTGTCAAGTAAAAAATCAAAAAGGGCAAACCTAAAGGTGTCAATGATAACTGGGTATTGCGCCGTATCAGGGCAGTCAGAGTTTGGATAGGCAATTAGCCTAACATTAAATGTTCCGGTATCTCTAAAGTTGTAGTAGGTATTAAGGCTTTTGGCGGTGTCTCCAGATTCATCAAACTCCCAAACATAATTGGGTGCATCAACTATACTTCCATAAAACCATGATGATGAAAGGCAGGTGTCGTCTTTAAATGTAAAATCGGCTTGTGGTAAACCGGGCATTCTAAATTGAATACTCAAAGTGTCTGCGCAGGCTGAATTTGGAGCTGCAATTAATTCAACAGTGTATTCTTTGTCTTTTTCAGGATATGGAACTGTTGGGTTGCCTTCGTTACTGGTTGTTCCAAAACCAAAATCCCATTTATAATGGCCTGCATCAAGTGAGTTATTGGTAAAACTACTGGTAGTAGTGCATGTGTCTATTTCAAATTCAAAGTCGGCTTCGGGAATAATAATTTCAATGGGAATTAGCGATTCTTCTTCGCACTCGGTTCCAATGTTTGTGGTAAGCATTACATCATATTTGCCACGGTCTGCAAAAGTGTGAGTGGTATTGGTGTCGGTTTCTGTTTTTCCATCGCCAAACGACCATAAATGGCTTTTGTAGCCTTTTGATTTATTGGTTAGTTTAATGGTTTGCTTGCAACTGTCGAGTACTAAGTCAAAGTCGTTAAATGGATCTTCAAGCCTTATGAAAACAGAATTCGTATCAATACAATCAGTATTGTCATCGGCGGTTAAAAAGATTCGATATCGCCCTTCTTGGTTATATTGGTGAACCGGATTCTGCGACGTAGAATTACTGCCATCACCAAAATTCCACTTAAAGGTTTTACCATAATTACCGGTGTGGTTAAAGGTTACTTCTTTGGTACATATGTCAACATCATAGTCAAATTCAGCTTCAGCCTGGGCATAAATTTCGATAGTTTGTCTAATAGTATCTCTAAGATTACAGGCAATGGGATTAAAAGCGATTAGCTCAATGGTATAAGTTCCTGGTTTGGTATATGTATGGGTAACGTTGCTGTCAGTGTAAGTAGTTCCATCGCCCATTTTCCAAGTAAATTGGGTGGCTTTTTGGGTGTAGTTAGTAAAGGTGAGTGTTTGGGGTATTTTACAAATGGGTGTGTCGGCTTCAAATTCCGCAAAAATGGCTGGGCCTTCTAGGTCTATTTTAACAAGTGCGTTGTTGCAGTTTGTGGTGTCGTTATGATTGCTAATTTTACCATAAACATTTGCTGGCACTGTTGGGAATAATGTTGATCCATTACCAGTGCCGCACGCAGCACAAATTGCCTGATATATTACCCCTCTTTTATCGAACCTGCTTGTGCCACCGTCATTGTGTTCGCCTCGTGTTCCGGATCCTCCAAAAAATGTGGCATAAATTAGTGTTTGAAGGTCTGCAGTATAAACACCCATATAAAAATCCCTTCCATCGGTAGTTCTGTCAAATGCATCAGGAGTAGTGGTTAGTCCAAAAGAACTTTGGTCTTCAAATCCACTATAACCCGAAAAATAAACCCTTCCACACAAGTCAACACTAAAAGCGGTGGGTGTGATATTAATATCATTATTGGCGCCAAAAACTCTAGAAATTAGCAAAGCTGAAAGATCTTTGTTAAACTTAGAAATGAAAGTGCCAACTCTTTCATTTTGAGTTGTTTTTATAGTAGGGAAGTTTCCATCTGATTGTCCAAAAATCCAAGGAAAACCGTCGGGAGCTATTTTAATAAAGTAGGCCTGATCGTAAGTAGTTGTTCCAATAAGAGTTGAGCTTTCTAATTTGGTTCCGTTAGCAGATATTTTTGCTACAAAGGCATCTGCCTGGCCGCCACTAAAACTTTGATTATACGCACCACTTACTGTAGGGAAACTTCCACCTTTTGTTCCACCTGTAACATATACATTCTGGTCTAAATCTAAGTCTAAACTATAAGCCGCGTCATCGGCAATTCCACCAAGAAAAGTTGACCATTTTAAAGTATCTAATCGCTCACTTAATTTAACAATAATGGCATCTTGTTGGCCATTGTATCGATTATCATATGCATTTACTGTTGACGGAAAATTTGATGATTCTGTGGTAGATGCGATATAAACATCATTTTTAGGGCCTGTAATTATTTCGCCTCTAAAAACATCACCATAATTAAAAACCAGATTTTGAAAATTACGATAGCTTCCACTCGGATTGGTGTATTCTCCATTAATTCCATCATCACGAATTCCACCTAATAATGTTCCACCTTGAAGTTTTCGTCCGTCAAATGAGAAATTGACTACGAAAATATCGTAGCCACCCGCCAAGGTTCTTTGAAAGCCATTTACTGAAGTAGGAAAATTGCTCGAGTTAGTTGTTCCAAGAACTAGTAAATCTCCTTTGTCATTAACTATCATGCTGTGTGGCTGTTCTTTGTCTAATCCACCCAAATAAGTGGCGAACATCAATCGGGTTCCGTCAGCATTTAATTTGTATATGGCGCAATCACGTTGTCGGTCGGCATTTCCAGGTGCTTCTTCAGTTCTACTTCCAAATTTAGATTGAAACGCACCCAATGTAACTGGATAATCAGCTCCATAAACGGTTCCTGCGGTATAGCCATTTCCATCTTCATCATAAGTAGCTGTAAATCCCCAGTTATCTTGAATTGAGCCTGATAAACTGCTAAAAATAACGCTAGGGTCTATGTAAAGCGTCTTATTTTTATTGTATTCACTTAATCCGAATTCAACCTTGTTTCCATCTACTAAAAAGCTTGATGAAATTTCTGATTCTTCAGTTCCGTTAAATTGAAAGGTATAAGGTTGCTCCTCGATAATGTCTGTTACTGAAGTGACTACTATTATGGAACCTTGATTCAAAATAACATCATTTGCGCCTTCATACCGCCATTTTATATTGCTAGGATTGCCACCTGGGTGAACAATAAATGTGTATTTGAAATTGAGTTCTGAACCTTCAATTTTTAAATCAATGTGGTTGTAAAGGTTTTTGTAAGTAACGTTTTTGTAGCCATGTAATCCGCTTGCCCATTTATTGGGGTCATTATCGAGATAATAATTGTAGTATTCTTCAGACGGAAATTCTGTAATGAAGGTAACGTCAGGATTGGCGTTTTCGAAAAACAAACTAAATGCGTGACAGTCTAAATAGCCTTGGCTGATTTTATGGTCGTGTAAATCTTCAAGAGTTTGGCCGTTCCAAAAAAGATAAGTGAATGCGTTTTTTTCGAGATAGATTTTTCCTGAAGGTAGGTCAGCTTCAAACTCAACATTACCATGCCATTGGCCTTTGTTTTGAATAAATTGAACCTTGGCAAAACTAGAAAGGCTTAATGCCAAGGCTAAAAACGTAAGTAAGTATTTGAGGCGTAATTTACTGTTTGTCATTCTTTAAGAAACCGCACCATTTGGGGGTTCTGGGTTTTGTTGCTAAATCGGATAACGTAACTTCCGCTCGGCAAGTTGTCAATGTTAATGCCAACTCTTTGAGTTTTGTGGTTAGTTATTCCTTTTAAGCAAATTATACCCTGCGCGTTTACTATTTCGAATGTAGAAATCTCTAAAGGTATCTCACTCTTAATTACTATAAAATTATTGGCTGGATTTGGAAACAGTCTCAAGTTAGGTTTTGTTGTCTTTGCCTTAATTGATATGGTCTTGCGTTTAAAATTGAAGAATGTGTCAGTTGTTAACTGGCTAACTTTTGGGTAAGCCCCAGTTGTGGTTACATCGCCAAGCTGCAGGGCATAAATATTGTCACCGTCAATAGGGAAGGAGTCAACAAAAAAGCTGTCGGCTTTGTTGAGTTGTGCAATTAGTTGATAATTGTTGTCCACCATTTTATACAGAAAAACTACATCAACTT
>JAGQWA010000198.1 GCA_020437725.1 Bacteroidota bacterium
GTACCAACGCACATCTACCCTAGTGGAATTCGATGCTGGAAGCCCAGGATACGAGAGAAAATTTGGTGAATCGGCGGATTAGAAAAATAGGAATGAGTATCGTCCTGATATGTCCAAGTATCCTATCAATAATACGGAAAACAAGAGTGATTTTTTCCCTGAACCAAAACCACTTCATTAAATGAGACGTCTTATAATATCATTAATTCTTGTTTTACTGATTTTCGATTGCAAAAGCCAAGTGTTCGACTATCAGTATGATTCTACTGGTAATAGAATTGAATCACGAATGCTTATGGTTCAACCTCTACTTAGTGTTAACCCAAAAGTATTCAATTACAAGCATAGTGCAAATTCGGGTTCAATAACTTTAAAGAACTACGGGCAAAACGAACTTTATTGGCAAGCATCTACTACTGCAAATTGGATTACCAATATTACGCCAGACAAAGACACCAACAACGCACAAATTGTATTTCAGGTTATTGAAAACAAAGACACCTTTCCTAGAAACGACAGCATTATCATAACTACACAATCTGGAGTTTTAAACAGCCCTGTAACTGTTTATATCCTTCAAGCTGCCATGCCTGTTCCCGATAAGAATGATACGGTAATTACTCCTAAAGATACGTTTACCGCTGCCCTTCGTACCAGTAAAAAAATAGTAAATGTCTCCTACCCTCTTGGAGTCGATTCTTTTTATGTAAGTAATTCTGGAAATGACACGCTCTTTTGGACTGCAAAGTCAAAATCTAATTGGCTGGATGTTTTAGTGCCAAACAACGGGATTGATAGTGGCTGGGTTAAAGTATCTTATAAGGAGAATACAAGCATTGATTCTCGTTCAGGCATCATTGAATTAACAGCAGATGATACAAGAAATAGCCCATATAATGTGGTCTTTGTGCAAGAAGGCAAAACCAGTTCAATTCAGGATATAAGGCAGTCTATTGTAATTTATCCGAACCCTGCTGAGCAATTGTTATCAATTAAATCAGACGCAAAAGTCAATCAGTATTCAATTTTAGATTTACAAGGACATTTAATTGCGATTGGTCATAATATCGATGGTACCATCAATGTAGAACAATTGGCAAGTGGTCAATACCTTTTAAAGCTAGTTGACGAGCAAAACCGCCTTCATATGTTCACATTTATCAAAAAATAGAAAGAAAGTCATAAAGCTCAAAAGCAGCAATTCTTAGATTAGAAGTTGTATGCGCCGCGTCAAATCAGTAAAGCGACTAAAGTCGCCCGCTTCTCATGGATTAACTCAAAGTCGTCAGGCAACTGAAAGTTGTCAAACAACAGCTGAAGCCAGCACAAACCGTTCTTACCCCGAACTCCAATTCGGGGCGGCCTCTAGTCTCTAGTCCCTAATTACTATTCACGCCAATAAAACAAAAAACCCGCTCCTGAAGATCAAGAACGGGTTTGTATTCGAAATAAGATATTATCTACTTCTTCTCGTCTGAAGCTGATTCTGATGGTTTTTCATCAGCTGGCTTTTCGCCTTTGGTAATTGCTATTGAAAGTTCAGTTGGCTCTTTGCCTTTAACATCCATTTTAATAGTGTCGCCTTCTTCAATTTCAGATTTCAGAATCTCTTCGGCCACTTTTTCTTCTACATATTTTTGAATGGCTCTGTTTAATGGACGCGCTCCAAATGCCGGATCGTAGCCTTTTTCAACCAAAAACCGTTTGGCTTTTTTGCTCAAAGAAATTTTATAGCCCATGGCTTCAACTCTGCTATAAAGTTTGGCCAACGAGATGTCAATAATCTTAATCATGTCTTCTTGATCAAGCGTATTGAACACAATTACATCGTCAATTCTGTTTAGAAACTCTGGTGCGAAAGACTTTTTAAGCGCACCTTCAATTACGCCTTTGGCAATTTTGTCTTCATTGTCTTTTATTGCGGCTGTGGCAAAACCAACACCCCTACCAAAGTCTTTCAACTGGCGAGAACCAATGTTAGACGTCATGATGATAATGGTGTTTCTAAAGTCTATTTTTCTACCTAAAGAATCGGTAACATAGCCTTCGTCAAGAATTTGAAGCAACAAGTTGAATACATCAGGATGCGCTTTTTCAATCTCGTCAAGAAGCACCACTGAGTAAGGCTTTCTCCTCACCTTTTCGGTTAGCTGACCACCTTCTTCATAACCAATATATCCCGGAGGCGCACCAACTAATCTCGAAACCGCGAATTTTTCCATGTATTCGCTCATGTCTATTCTAATTAGTGCATCATCATTATCAAAAAGATATTTGGCAAGCACCTTGGCGGTTTCGGTTTTACCAATACCAGTTGGACCTAAGAAAATAAACGAACCAATTGGTTGGTTAGGATCTTTAAGCCCTGCTCTTGTACGCTGTATAGCTTTGGTTAGTTTTTTAACTGCTTCGGGCTGACCAATTACACTGGTCATCAATTCATCTTCCATATTTAGAAGCCTGTTGCCTTCGCTTTGGCCAATTCGTTTAACAGGAATTCCTGTCATCATGGCAACCACATCGGCAATGTCGTTTACATCAACAGTATATCGCTGCTTTTTGGCTTCTTCTTCCCACTCAAACTTGGCTTTTTCAAGCTGTTCTAGCAGTTGCTTTTCCTTATCGCGAAGCTTGGCTGCTTCTTCATATTGTTGGCTCTTAACCACGCGATTCTTCTCGTCCTTAATTTCTTCAATCTTCTTTTCAAGATCTAAAATGTTTTGCGGAACGTGAATATTGGTAATGTGTACACGCGCACCAGCTTCGTCTAAAACATCAATGGCTTTATCTGGCAAAAACCTATCGTTAATGTAGCGCTCACTCAACTTTACACATTGGGCAATGGCTTCGGCGGTATAGCGCACCATGTGGTGGTCTTCGTATTTTTCTTTAATGTTTTGAAGAATTTGCTCAGTTTCTTCTGGTGTAGTTGGGTCAACCATAACAAGCTGAAACCTTCTGTCAAGTGCACCATCTTTTTCAATATACTGGCGGTATTCATCAAGCGTGGTAGCACCAATGCATTGAATTTCGCCACGGGCCAGAGCAGGCTTAAACATATTAGAAGCATCAAGCGAACCAGAAGCGCCACCAGCACCAATAATGGTGTGAATCTCATCTATAAAAAGAATTACGTCGGGATTTTTTTCTAGTTCGTTCATCACGGCCTTCATTCTTTCTTCGAACTGGCCACGGTATTTGGTTCCGGCCACTAAAGAAGCGAGGTCGAGTGTAACCACACGCTTATTAAAAAGAACCCTAGAAACTTTTTTCTCCATAATTCTAAGAGCCAAACCTTCAGCAATTGCGGTTTTACCCACACCAGGCTCACCAATGAGAACTGGATTGTTTTTCTTTCTTCTTGACAGAATTTGAGAAACGCGCTCAATTTCTTTGGCTCTACCAACAATTGGGTCAAGTTTATCTTCCTCTGCTAGTTTAGTTAAGTCTCTTCCAAAATTGTCTAATACCGGGGTTTTAGACTTGCCTTCGCCTTTTCTGCCAGGGTTGGTTCGGCCTGACGGTTTGTCAAAATCATCGTCAGCTGGTTCTGATGGAAGTTCAGCCTTTGGCGAAATAATATTTTCGTCTAAATGCGATTTAAATGTTTGGTAATCCACTGAATATTGATTGAGTATTTGCGAAGCGATGTTGTCTTCATCACGAAGAATTGAGAGCACAAGATGCTCTGTTCCAATTACTTCACTTTTAAAAATTTTGGCTTCTAGGTAGGTTACTTTAAGCACTTTTTCGGCTTGCTTGGTAAGCGGAATATTGCCTGTTACTTTTCTATGGGTTGCTGTATTTTTTATAGATGACTCTACGGTTTTTTTAAGCACCGAAATGTCGAAGTCTAACAATTCATTAAGCAACTTTATGGCTTTGCCTTCGCCTTCTCTAATAAGGCCAAGAAGCAAATGTTCGGTGCCAATGTAATCGTGGCCAAGCCTAAGTGCTTCTTCTCGGCTAAAGCTAATTACATCTCGAACGCGGGGTGAAAATTTGGCTTCCATATATTATGAAATTATCGTCAAGTATAAGAACGCAGAGAATTTTCAAAAAGTTTGCCATTTCTTAAGGCCGACAAAGTGTCAAAAACTTAGAATGCCCTAAAAAGCCTAAACCCTATTTGGCCTTTTCTGCTCGAAACCAAAGGTAAACATTGCATAAAACAAAAGCCCTCCGATTTGGAGGGCTTTTTCTACATTTTATAGAATGTTGGTCTAGTTCTTAATGAATTTAGCTGTGCCTTGAACGGTTTGGCCTGCCACTTTAATAATGTAAGTGCCTTTGTTTAAAGACTCAACGTTTAACTCTATTGCTTGGGTTGAACTTATTGATTTAGAATTAGTGGTTGAAATAACCTTACCAGCAAGGTCAATAACTTGCACAGAAATTGGCTCGGTTACATCACCTGCCACTCTTATTCGCACCACTTTAGAGCCAGGGTTAGGAAATACTGAAAAGTTAATATTATTTGCTGTACCAATGCTTTCAATTTTTCCGAAACCAGCTACATCGTTCAAATCTCTAGGTAACAATTTCCAGTTGCCGAAGCTGTAGTATAGAATACCATTTATATAATCAAGCTCTTTGCCCACAGTTAAAGAGTCAAGACCAAAATTATCAGGCATATCAGCACATAAGTCGTCAACTCTCAAACTTGCTCCGATAGTGTCTTTACCAAAAGCCCATTCGCCAAAAGTGCTAGGCGCATCTGGATTTTGGCTTGCCACAACAACATCTTCAAAACTTAAAAACATGCCTTCATAAGCTTCTGTATAATTATAAGCACGCGCAGCAATAGAATCGATACTTAAATTTAAGGTTCTGGCCGGAAGGTCATTTGCAAACGACTTAACAGTGAATTTAATGTCTGATAAATAGGTTACGCCAAAGCTCTCAACTATGGTGGCTTCAGTTATTTCAATCTCATCTCCACGTTCCCAAAGGTCAATTCCATCACCCGCTTTTGTTTGCACAAAAATGGCGCTGTAAGAATCGGTTGCGTCTTGAATAACTGCAAGTCCGTTAAAGTCATAAAGAGAAGCTGTTACAATACCATTGATTTTGATACCAGAAAGCGTTTGGCCTTCAAAAAGTGATTCTCCACTAGCCTTTTCGGTATCCTGTATTTGAGCAATTTTGGTTATGCCACCGTCAATCACTTTTATATAAGAATCAGCACCAGTTTCATTTGGATAATAGCTTTCATAGCTAAGCTTATCAACTGCTTTAATATAGAATTGAATTAAAGTTCCATCGGCTTGTTTGCCCAACTTGTAGCTATAATCATCACCATTTGAGTTGGTCATGGCGTATTCTTTCCATTTACCATCAATGTTTACGAATAGAATAACATCTTTTACGCCGTCATCATCAGTGGCAGAAATTTGAAATTCAATATCATCGTTTGGAGTTGGAACTGAAGGAGTTAATTTAAAGCTGGTTAATGTTGGTGGTACTACAGTACCTTGTTTCACGTTTTCAGGAACAAGGGGAGCCAGTTCATACCCATTGGTATTTCCTTGAACAATAACCCCACGGATGTATTCAAGAACAGTACCTGTATTTGGTGGTGTAAATGTGCTTGAAATGGTAGAGTCGTTATTGCCATCGTTTCTGAAATAACCAGAATAATCTCTAATGGTTAATTCTAAACCATTTTGTTTAATGCTCCAATTCCATCTGCCTGACGACCACTCGTCGCCCTTTTCAACAACCACATTTCTAAATTCAACATACATATGCTCGTATTTCTCACCAGAAACATATTGATCGTCTCCAGCTGAGTTTTTGAAAGAATCAATAGTTACTACAATTGGAGTGATTTCAGTAACTGTTGGATCTACCACTTCTGTTTCATCGCTTGTTAGATAAAGCTGAGAATTGCCTTGATAATCGCCTAATTCGCCAGTTAGCTTAACCGTCCAACCAGGAATAAAATTATCGTACATTCTTGTGCTTAGCAAAAGCTCATTAAGGTCAGCAGCATTGTTTCCTTCTCCTGGGTCTGCCATTACTTCAATTGCACCCCAACCGGTTGAACCTTTTTGCCATAACATGGTAGATTTTCTAGATGTAGCACTTAAGCCATAAAAGCCAGGGTGCATTGGGCACACAACACCTTGAATGGTTACAATTTCACGTGGCCCATTATTTCCATTTTTGAAATAAATAGGATCATCTTCACCTTTTGCAAGTGATTGTGGATCAACATACTGAACACTGTCGATAGGTACCACTTTTTGCGCAAAGGCTGTTTGCCAAATGGCCAATGCCATAATTACTGGTAGAACTCTTTTCATTACTCTTATTTA
>JAGQWA010000199.1 GCA_020437725.1 Bacteroidota bacterium
AAAAACTGACATATCTCCAATTTAATCTACCTACAGAATACGTCAAGATATTCCTAAAAACACAATTGAAAAATGGTAGGTTTATACAAAATAGCCTACCTAATACTATCAAGAATGCCAGAAATTATGGCTTTTGCTCCGTAATGGAAAACTGACTTAGAGTGGTCTCTATTATATTGAATCTGGCCAGTAATAGGAAGGTTTCTTGGCGAATTATTACTTGAAACAACTGTATTAATTATACGCTCGGTAAACCATCTTTTAACGTCTCTAATCCATTTATCATTCTGAGTTGAATCAACAGCACCTTCAACCAAGCCAATATTCAAATTGGTGTAATAAAAACGCATATCTCCAATGGCCTCAGATTCATCGGCTTCACCAACGAAATACATACCAATTGCCTCGCCATTTCTAACTGTTACAAAGGCTAAGTTTTCGAGAATAGGGTTAATGTCGGTCATGTCCATTGGGCCTACTTCTCCTTCAAACTCAAACAAATCATAAGTATCGTAAAAGGGGACTGTCATTTTAACATGAACATCGCTTTTACCCATTAATTGTGCATTGATGTCAACCACGGCAAACCCAACAGAATCAACAAGTTGGTCGTTGCAAACATTGGTAATATTTGCACTTAAACTATCAAAAAATATTTGCCCCGGCTCTATACCTTGTGGATGCTGCTCTTCATAAACAACTTTCCAGTTTTTTAAAGAAACATGAGGCAGAAGCAGTTTAACCGGCAAATCTCGCAACATGTCTTGTGGCATGGGTTTTACACTATATGGTGGTGGATCGAATGTTTTATCTGTAAAAATGCTCAATTCTGCACCTGAAATTTCTGAGTTAACAGCCAAGTATCGGTCGTAATAAAGCAGCTCTTTAAAATCGAAAGTATCAATGGTAATGTCGGCGTTCAGCATCCTAATCCAATCGGCTTGGTGTTGAAATTGTGCGGCATATTTAATGGCTTCAACTTGCGGCACGTAACAAAAAGAATCAATTGAAACTGTACCTGTTTTGGGACTAATTAATGCTCGTTTAAACTCGATAGCATTCAGGTCATCTTTTAGTAGTTTCTTGAAATTGTCAATTTGCAATTGCATGTTATTACAATACAAAAACTGCGGTTGAATCCCTTTTTCAAGCTCAATTTGTTCTATAGCACCTGATATCCCATCAATTTTGGTAAAGGTTTGATTACCTGCCGAATCTTGGACACCTATTGACACCTTGCCTTGCTCAAAAAGGGTATTATTTATGTGCCATTGAGAAAAGTTTTTGGTCAATTGTTCAGGCAATTCTTGTTCATAATAAGCCTGCTTGTTTTCTCGCTTGCGGCTAAAGGTATTTAGCTTGGGTTCAACCACATAAACAGAATCTATGCTGAGTTTTCGTTCAACCCAAAAATCAAAATAATTGAACCCGCTTAGGCTTACTTCTTTAGATAAAACCGAAAAATGCTTTTCATGGTTTGATGCAAAGCCATTAACAATGTCGAGCCCTTCAATGTAAGCCATGCTTTGATGCGGATAAAAGAAGCCTTTTCCTACTCTATAGGTCATCTTTCCATTTTTTGATGACTGCACCAGTTCTTCAGCTTCAATGGTGCTTCCGTCTGCACAGAAGAGATTTTTAGCGCTCATGGTTGTTGTACTATCGAGCGAAAAGTTGAAAAGATGCGCATTAAAATGATCTGCGGTTAGCTCGTTCCATGCTGAATCTCTGTAGGTTCTCAGCAGCATTTTTCCATCTTTAAGGCTTACTGTTTTAAATCTAGCCGACTCAAAAACGCCATCAATATTGTGAAATGGAAAAACCAAGCGGTCTTTTCGTTGAAGCTCATCAACTTCCCTAATGTCGGTCATTTTTATTCTTGGTCGCTCAAGGGTAAACGCCTCGGCAATTAAATCGCCATTATTCCATAGTTTTTTGGGGTGAAATTTTGCAATTACACCTTGTTTGGCAAATAGCTGGGCTTTTACATCCTTGTCAACATCAGCCAAAGGTTCAATTCTAATATCATTAAGAATAATGCTGCTGTCTTTTGAACTCAGGTACCAGTTATTGGCAAAAAAGGCATGCCCACCTTTTTGAGTAATGTTGCCTATTTCTCTGCCCCGCCAATCTATACCGTAAGTGGTAAAAGTATTCGTAGAATCGGTGGCCTCATAACTCAGGTCGCAAATTTGTAGCTTAGATTTAGTAGCAAATGCCTTAGATATTGAATCTGTGCCATTTAACTCTGCAGATAGTGAGTCTAACTGAAACTCTTCTATAAACAACTTTTTAAGGGATGATGACTGTTTCACAGAATCAGCACGTTGGTGCCAAGCTATTTTAGCATCATGTTCTACAAATAATCTTTCGGCAATAAACTCATTATTTAACAATAGCTTTTCGATATCAAAACCTGAAATCTGTACACCATTCAAATCTAGTTTATCTGGATGATCAGCACTTTCGTCTCTATAGATGACACTGGTTGCAAAAGCATTTTTAGCACTGGAGCTAATATTTAACCCTGTGGTTTTTATTAGTCGTTGGTCATCAATTCTCAAAAACCCATCTTTTACCAACATATTAAAGTTCTCTGCAAGGATTTTTTCGTTTAACCCCTTTTTATCGCTTAGCGCATCAAATTCGTAAAGCGCCAGGTTAAATCCTTTTAAATCAAGCACATCACTTCCTGCTTTGTTCTGTGCTGTGATAATTCCATCAGAAAATTTTAAGTCGGTAGATTGGCAAACATTGAACGATTTTTTCAAGTTTTTGCGCAAATCATCAAGATTATAATCGCTTGAATCATTCTTCTGTGCCCTTAAATGAATAGTTGGCTCTGTTATTTGTGTTAGGGCGGCATTATAGGTTTTGTTAGAAAGCAAATCCCAAATATCAATTCCATCTATGCTTAATCCTTTTGCCGCAATTGTGTGGTAAGGATTCTTTGGGGTTACAACTGATATACCGTTTGCCGCAATGTTGTGGTTTTCGCTATTGATCGTTAAGTTTTCAAACTGAAATTCTGGTTGGCTTTGCTTACCAAACAATTGTACTTTTTGCAAAGTAGTATTTATGTCTTCAGAAAATAAGGTTTTTGCCTTTGTTTTGAAATTAATGGGGTTATATCCAAACTGCCAAAAATTGCCATTTATGGCAGTGGAATTAAAGTGCATTTCAGGCGCTTTAATTCCAGACTCATACATAAGTTGAATGTTCTGTAGTTGAACTTGATTAATTTTTACCTCCTTAAAAACTTGTGATAATAGCAGATACTGAGAATCTGGATCAATAATTTCTTTTCTACCAATAATTACCTGCCCTCGCTCTAAAAGTGCCTTTTTAGCAATAAGCTTTTTTTTCAAATAAGCGTCCCAAAATTCGGTGCCAATTAGTTCAATGTTGTTTAATTTAATTTTAAGTGAATTGCCACTTTTGGCAGGGCTTGTTGCATAACTAAACTGCTCCAATTGCACTATTGAATCGAGCGTATTGAAATGAACAGAATCAAAGGCCAATGTTGCCGAATCGGTTTTGAATTCGTTGCGACCTAAACTCACCGCTATGTAACCAATAATGGCATCTGAGCTGTCATTTTCTTTCGAAACCAAAATATCACCAAGTTCACCAGAAATGTGCAAAAGGCTAAAATTGGAAGACTTATTCTTTACATTAAATAAGCCATCGTTGAATCTAATGTTTTTAGCATCTAATACACTTAGATTTTTTGCCATCACATCTTTTAAGCTACCAATATCACTTTTGCTATTTTCAACAAAAACCTGCAGTGTAATGGATGGCTTATTAGCTAAACAAGCATCAATTTCTAATTCTCGGTATCTATATAGCCTATACAAACTAGGGCCATAAACATTAAACTCTTCAATATTTAACTCTACGGTATTTCTAATGTTACCTCCTTCTTTTAGCTCATTTAGCTTGTTTGAATCAACTTTTAATTGAAGGTTGTCAAATTCGAATTCATTAGAGAAAAGGTTAAAAGTAATTTTTGAATAATTGAGCCTGTATAAACCTTTACTCTGCTGGTAGACCACTTCTTTTAATACACGGCCAAAAAGTTGGTCTGAATAAAAATAAAGCACTGTTTGCACAACAAGCAAAAACAAAAGAATAGAAAGCGACCACCATAAAAACCGGCGTAATCCTTTTTTCTTTCGCTTTTTAGGCTTTATATCTTGTTCTTCTTGCTGCATTTAGGGCCTTAATCACAAAAATACGGGGTTGTAAACCCCTATATATAGACCAATAATGTTGATAAGGTTGCATTATTGTTTCCGAGCAAAAACATAGCCCACGTCTAAGGAGAAATAATGGCCTTCTAACTTGAAATTTTCTGTAATGGTTCTATTGGCCAAACTATAGTCCATATACATTCTTACTAAATAGGTTAATGACCTTGTATAGGATGCCCCTATGAAAAAGGCGCCATTTTTTGGGGTGGTGTATTCTAATCTTGCGCCGCCACGTAAGGTTGGTATGGCCCAATACCTTGGTTGTGTTACGGTTAAAAACCTTTCATCTTCTATAAGTTGGTTGTTGGGGAAGAATTCCAAAACAAATCCACCTCGACCGCTAATCCAAAGGTTATTGCCTAATTGCACATTCACCACACCAAGTAAAGGCACCTGAAAAGAATTAACTCTCAGTTTTCTTTCAAAATCAAAAGAATCGGCGTCCATAAAAACTTGATAATTGCGCCTTATGGTAGTTATTCCGGTTGAAAACGAAAATGTTTGATAGGGTGAAAAAGTGATGAATCCGCCAAATCCTTGAGAATAGGCTGAATTGTAGCTAAAAAGCACATCTTCAACCGTAGATTCAACCCTTTCGCCAGAAAGAATTTCGGTAGTAAGAATGGTGTTATAAACCAACCCAAAAGCTGGTGTGTTGTTTTCTTCATTTTGCTGGGCAGAAACTTGCGCAGCCAAAACAAATAGCAAACTAGCTAATGGTAATAAGCTCTTTGGTAACCTGATCATTAAGGTTAATGTGTCCATTTTCTTGTATAACCACACAGTCTTCAATTCTAACTCCGCCAACATCTTGAATATAAATTCCTGGCTCAATAGAAACTACCGAGTTGAGCGGTAATACTTCATTATTGGTAGTATTTACCATTGGATACTCATGAACATCAAGACCTAAACCGTGGCCAGTGCCGTGTACGAAATACTCACCGTAATTGCGTTCAGTAATGTAATTACGACATACTTTATCAAGATTTATGCCTGAAATGCCATGTTTTGCGTGGTCTAAACCCGCTTGTTGAGAACCTTTAACAGTTTCATAAATATCTCTCAGTTTATCAGAAATTTGACCAATAGCAATGGTTCTGGTCATATCGCTAGCGTATCCATTTAAATAGCATCCCCAATCTATTGTTACCAATTCGCCATTCCGTAATTCTTTGGTTGAAGGCACATAATGCGGAAATGCACCATTGGTTCCAGAAGCTACAATGGTATCGAAACTGTATTTATCGGCTCCCATGTCTTTCATTAGGAACTCTAACCTTCCTGCCACCCATTTTTCAGTAACTCCTGGTTTTATTTCGCTAACCAATTGGTTAAATGCTTGGCATGCAATAGAACCAGCTTGCTTAAGCTTTTCAATTTCATCATCAGTTTTAGAAATTCTAATATCAATTAGCAAATGGTTTACCGTTTTTACGTTTAGCCCACTAACGCTATTTTTCAAAGCCAAAACACTGCTGTATGATGTTATGTCAGCATCAATCAAAACTGTGTTTATGGCAAGTTTTGGCAAAATAGTGGCCAAATCATCATACACTTTACCACGGTTTACTACCATCATTTCATAGTTAGGAGATTCTTGCGCTCCACGAATGGTGTATCTGCCATCAACCAATAAATACTGGTTTGACTTTGTTACCAAAATAATGCTTTCAGAACCGCTAAAGCCCGCCAAGTATCTCGAATCTGGTTGAGCACTGTATTCGTGGTTAATTAAAATGTAGGCATCTGCTTGGTGCTCGTCTAGCTTTTTGCGTATGAATTCTAGTTTCATGAAATGTGCTGTGATAAATGGAGCGGGAAGTTAACGCCATTGCCATTAAAGAACAACCCAAAGTCATTTCAAATTAGGTATAGCGAACACATTTATATTACTAAGGTTAAAGAGCATAAAAATGCCATTTAAGGGTTGGGTTGAACTTATTTTTGACCCATCATTCAACGTTAAGTATTTGATTTGAAGATGATTTGATTAAATCTTAACGCGCTTTAGCATTATGAAAATGAAGGTTACTAACGAAT
>JAGQWA010000019.1 GCA_020437725.1 Bacteroidota bacterium
AGCCTAGTAAATTGTTCAATTAAAACTAGCTCTCTTTGGAAAAGAAACAATGATTACTTATAGCCTCCCTTTCACAGTTCCATCCCAGTCTTCAAAAAGCACTTTTTCATTGCAGCCATCTATGTCCATAATAACCAGATTGTGAGTTTCTGAAATATAAGTACCGTCGTGTCCGGCCGTTATTTCTCTGCGTTCCGCTATAATTTTATCTCCTTCTGGGGAGACCGTAATGTAGTTGTATTGCCTATTGGGGCAGGCCTTTTTAAGACGATATTGTTTGTTTTTGCCTTTATCGATTCTGAAAATACCGTCTTGGCTATGAGCGCAAAATAGACTCTCTCCATCTGGTGACCACACAAAATCTCTACCACCTCCCCCAATTTTGACCTTGGACTCAAACAACTTTTTTGAATTGAATTCAGGATATTGAGTATAATAAAGTATGCCATCATCACTGAAATACAAGTCATTTTGAGACGACCACGCGATGGGCTGAGAGTAAACATCCATTCCGGCAAAGAGGTCAATCGGATGCAATTCCATTTCTGGCCAAGTGATGTAGGCCATTTTGCAATCCCGGCAGCTCTGTCGCCATTCATTTTCAAGGTCTATATCGTGTATTCGTTCAATCCACCCCAGAATCTTATCACCGCTAGGGCTCCAAACGTTCCGGCTTAACCAAACTGAATTTGGTAATTGAATTCTCTCTAGAGTCGTCGCATTGTATATATATTTATTATCCACATAAATAATATCTTGTTTCGACCAATCTGTGAGTGAGTATCTAGTGCTTGGATCAAGCCACGCAACAAACCGATGGTCTCCTGTTTCTATATTAGCTATTACTAAATGTTGGGGATGGCTTTCATGAGGCTCGCGCGAAATAAGTACAAAAGATACTTCCTTGGCATTGTATGGGTTAAATGCTGGTGCAAAGCGTTCGCTTCCACTATGCACTTGTTTTTGATAGTTTAAATCCCCGTCCGGATAAATAGCATCATCAACGGTGCGACACTCGTTTTTAAAATCCAATTGCTTTTCTCGAGCACAACGGCAGGTTTTGGTATCGCGATAGCAACTCGTAATCCCAACCAATAGCATCAAGGTCAACAGCCATTTGCTCTGTGTCATCGTTTAACAATTTTTTTGGCTATTTGTCCAAAGCGAGAGTTTGACTTAAGTAAATACATTCCAGGTTTTATTCCTTGAGTATCAAGTTGTAATTGATGATTGTTGGGTGCCACATCAAATTGTTTTATCAATTTACCTTGCAGATCGTATAACGACACTTGTTCAAAATGATTGTTGGCATTGGCATTTTGCACCATGAGCACATTGTTGGCGGGGTTGGGAAAAACTGCCATGTCAGCGCTATCAACCATATTAGGGGTGCCCACGTGCCAACCTCTTGTGAAATAAGCTGAAAAAGCCAGTTTGGCCTTGGCACCACTTTCTGTAAAGTCAAAAGGAACATACCTTTCTACTTTAAAAGCACTAGGGCTTCTTTTTCTTACATAGAATACATAGCCTTCTAAACTGGCCTGAATTTTATATTCGCCACCAATGTTTACCTTTTGCGGTGCTGAAGTGAATTTTAGGCCAGTGTAAGGCCAAAATTCTTCGTTTGTGGCATCATACCCCCAAAGTTCGCATACTGTATGCAAAGGCCAATATCCATTTTCGCGAACCGATACATTGCTACTTGATGTTGTTACCAACTCAAAGCCCTGCGGCCACGGAGCCGTAATGGTGGTGCTCACCTTATAAACATCAACCTTGAATTTCAGGTCTTTTTGCATTTCTGCGTAATCCTGCAGTACTGTCAGTTTTTTGTCTTCGGCCACTGGGTTATTCAAATCTACCGACACTTCACTTTCATAATGAAAAATAGCAAAATTGTTTCGTTGACTCATCCATAGGGCTTTACCAGCATCTAATTGACCCCAGCCAGTATACTTATCATAGCCAGTTGTTGCTTCTTCCTCGTAAGGTTCAGTAAGTTCATATTGCATATCGGCAGCCGATTGTTGTAAAAGCCATTCAACATCTTCTGGATACAACTTGTCTGAACCTACTGATAGGCTATGATCTTTGTTACGTTTCCACGACGATAGTATTAAGGCTGCAGTTCCCGTGACATATGGCGCAGAAAAAGAAGTGCCATCAAAAGTTGCTGGATCTCCATCAGCTTCATAAAAATAGGCATTACCAGGTTTCAACACTTTATGATGTGCCGTTTTGCCCGGAGCCATTAGATCTAGGTAATTATCGTAACAGGAAAATGATGCTCTCACCAAGTCGTTACCATCATACTCACTTGCACCAACTCGTATAATGCCTGGGGCAAAAAAGGTACTGGGTAGTGATGGATAATCATGAGTATATTCTGTGGCATCATTTACATTAGCGCTACTGCTGACCGTAATAACACCAGCCCTTGCGGCAGCCCACCATTGATCTTGAACCGCTAAAAAACCTCGAGTGTAATAATAAGATGTCCTGTTGATACCACCCCGTTCGGTCTTCTGGTTATTACTATATGCATGGCACATTGCATGGAGTTTGTCACTTCCTTTCCATGAGTAAGGAATAATGCGAGCCCAGTCAGCCATTTTAACAATAGTTGTTGCTCCATTTCGAGCCAGCACGTATGAATACAGACTCACACCATTATTGCCTGACCCATCGCCGCCAGCAACGCCGGTCACTCCTTTGCCGTTGTTCGACAGTGCACCTATTATTCCTGCAATGGCGGTTTCATGTCCATCATCACCATTATAGTCCTTGGAACTTTTTTCAATTTCGAGCTCCTCTCTATCATCATATCCACCATTAATCTTGTAATCGTTTAAATCTTCAGATCCACAAGATCCGCTAATTCTGAAATCGTCGTGTTGCCAGTCTACTCCTGTCCCAAAAACACCAACCTTAATGTCAGGATGACCACGCTCGTATTTCCAAGCATTGGTAGCATTTATTCCCACTGGGTCTTGGTAGGGCTTAAGCAAAGCTGGTTGCTCATCGTTATAATATGCTGGATCGTTTGGTTCCCAATTTGGCACCAGATTCACCAAACCATTAAGAAAGACGTAATCAGTAATGCGTGCCATTAAACTGTCAGCTGTTTCAGCTACCGAATCTGCTAGTCCGCTTTCGTCTAGATGAAAATTCAAGACAGCCCAAAAAGGTGGAATGGAAATCGTATCGCCGTTTACAGTGATAACGGTGGTGTCATTGCAAGTAAAATCAGGAAATACTTTAACCACCTTAATCTTGTCAATGTCCACAATGTTCCCAATAGCTGCGTCAACTGTGTCATCGTAATCTCCGCTCATAAAATCACTGAGTGACCCAAAAATCTTACCTGTATTATTTATGGCGGCTTCATTGAGTATTTTCTTATCAAATGCCAGAATTACTTCTTTGTCCATATAGCTAAATGAGATAGTATCACCGTTGTCGTAAACTGTGTCTTCAACTATGGTGGTATCTTGAAAAAACAAATCATATTTTATGGTAAAGTCATTGTTATTGATACTAATGCCTGAAACGAGTAATTCTTCTGTTCCAACCTGCTTACAAAATCTGGGTTTGTCATCAGCCCCATCGTTTTTCCATTCTTGCCTCCATTCCAAATTACCCGATTCATCTATGAACCAGATAATTAGGTCTTTTTCGCCATTTCTCTGTTTAATATTGCCACTTATCAGCAATTGGTTATTGTCATGATCAATGCAATATCCTTTGGCATTATAGTGAATCGGATAATCATAAAGGTTTAACCATTGTAAAGTACCCGAACTATTGAGTTTAACCGTCGCCATAGTTTGTTCATATGGCTGTTGGCCAACGTAGCCAGTTGCATATATGTTACCACTTCCATCTTCATCCAAAGCCAATATCTCATCATCGTTAGCCGCTTGGTCATGGGCATAAGTCCAAGAAGTGCTCATATTGCTGGCAAACTTGTAAATAGCCATATCCCGATCGCCGTTTAGATTTACCGTAAAACCACCGCATATGTATCCGCCACTACTCGTCGGAATTACACTTTGAATATCAGCAACTTTTCCGATTGAACTTCTATCACTTCCAACCAAAGATCCAACGGCATTCAAGGTTAGTTTTGATAGCTCAACTTCTGTTTGGGTATTATTTTCTGTAATCGCCAGAACTTCAATGTTAAATGAGCTTGAGTTATAGCTTACAAAAATACCCACATCATTGCCGCTGTCATAGTCATAACTGTGAGCCCATTCCTGAGTTCCGCTGGAGTTTACTTTTATAGTAAATGCGTCACAAAGCCCTTCATGCTGGCCACTTTTGCCAGTTAAATAAGAGTTGCCAGATGCGTCAACTGCCAGAGCTATTGGAATATCATCGTTGAATCCAGAACTGTGATATGTATAATACCATTGCTGAGTACCCGAGCTGTTGTATTTAATCAATATAGCCTCATAGGTATTTGACCCAGTTGACTCAATGGCTCCTAGAACATACACATTGTCGCTTCCATCAACAACCACATCGATTCCGAAGTCGTAGGTAGTGCCTGAGTTTGAATAAACATTTTGCCAAGAATTGGTGCCATTTTTGTCCTGTTTTTTAACCAAAATATTTGTGCCTTCTGACGTAACAACGGTGTGGCTTACATGGTAAATGTAATCGCCATGGCTGATGGTCTTTCCATCTGCGGGAGATGCGGTCATTAATTCGCCAAAAGTTGTTGTATAGTCTAAGTTCGCAATGTATTGAGCACTGGAGACACTCGAAAAAAACAGAATCAGAATTAACAAAAAGAATTTTACATTTGACTTCATAGCACTTTGTGTTTAAGACCCTGTTCAATCCAAGCGGTGTGGTAATTGCAGCGGAATGTGCAGGGTCGTTTTTAAATAAATTGATTAGGTAGGAAATATATTAATTTTTATTTACCTCCCCCCCCCAAATTTTATTTCAAAAATTTTTCTCCTTATATATTCACTTGCTGTTTAATACGCCGTTACTGTGCCCCAATTTTCATAATAACCAAACATTCGTCATACTTACATGTTAACTGGGTGGTTATTTTAGCCCCTTCATTTTTGAAAGTAGAGTTCATTGGAAAATAAAGTTTGTATTGTAGGAGCAGGTTTAGTGGGTTCATTATTGGCTAATTACATGGCCAAGCGCAGTATTCAGGTAGATATGTTTGAGCGCAGACCCGATATGCGCCGAACTGATATTCCGGCCGGAAGATCTATTAACCTTGCCATGAGCGACCGTGGTTGGAGAGCGCTTGAAGTCGTTGGAGCCGAAGAAACCATTAGAGAGCTTGCCATACCCATGCATGGCCGCCTTATGCACGATGTTGAAGGCAATACCCACTTTATGCCTTATGGCAAAGAAGGGCAATACATTAATTCAGTTTCGCGTGGTGAGTTAAACATGCGCTTGCTTTCCCTAGCTGAAAAAACTGGAAAGGTGAACACCTATTTTGATGAACGCTGCACCAATGTTGACCTTGACAATGGCACGCTTACTTTCACCAATGAAAATACGGGTGTAGAAACCACCAATACTTACGACCGCATTTTTGGTGCAGATGGCGCTTTTTCGGCCATTAGAA
The DNA here is from genome assembly GCA_020437725.1 of Bacteroidota bacterium. Taxonomy (GTDB): domain Bacteria; phylum Bacteroidota; class Bacteroidia; order CAILMK01; family JACPUW01; genus JAGQWA01. The sequence goes on from JAGQWA010000019.1 coordinate 5,609, forward strand.
ATGCCATGATGCGCAGAGATCGTTTTAATTACTCGCAGTATTACATAACCAGTGGTTACAAGGAATTAACCATGCCACCTGTGCCCGAAAAGAAATGGGCTATTGACAATGGCGCTTTGCACATTTGGCCTCGCAAAGACTTTATGCTTATTGCATTGCCAAACCTAGATGGTAGCTTTACCTGTACCCTGTTTATGCCTTTTGATGGCGAAGAAGGTTTTGACAACCTAAAAACACATGATCAGGTACAAGCCTTTTTTGAAAAGTATTTCCCAGATGCGTTACAACACATGCCAACCTTGTTAGAAGATTGGGACTCAAATGCTACTTCTCCTTTAATGACAGTAAGCTGTAACCCGTGGAACCACAAGGGCAAATTCCTACTTATGGGCGATGCCGCGCATGCAGTAGTGCCATTTTATGGTCAAGGCATGATTGCTGGTTTTGAAGGTGTGCGCATTCTAAACGAAATGCTTGATAAATATGAAAATTGGGACGTTGCATTTGAAGAATACAGCAAGTATCGCCAACCAGATGGCGACGGCATTAGGCAATTGGCACTTGACAATTACCGCGAAATGCGCGACTTGGTTGCCGACGAACACTTTATTAGAAAAAGACAATTGAGCGGTAAAATTCACGAGATTTTTGGTGAGAATTGGATGCCACTTTATACCATGGTAACCTTTAGCCACGTTCGCTATTCTGAAGCCTATGCCAAAGGACAATGGCAAAACAAAGTGCTTAATGAACTGGTAGCAACCGGTTTAAGCAAAGACAGCAGCGAAGCCGAAATAAAAGCAGCTGTTATGCCTTATTTGAAGGTTACTAATTAGCTTCAGTCAGCTTTTAAAGTCATTTTAAAAGGCAGTTGTAGTTAAAATTGGTCAGGTAAATGTTGCTCTATTCCAGTATTTAGGGCTTTTTACTGATTGGATGGGTTGTTGTTAACGAATCCTAAACAAAATTGACTACCACATGAGGCCATTATTCTACTTTCTTCTGCTATTATCACCTTTTGCAGCTTTTTCTCAGTCAAGTTTTGAGTTAAAAGACTTGCAATTACCGGATGTTCAACGCTATGTTCTTCAACTTAATTTGGGCACCGTTCAAGAATCAAATTTTGCCTATTCTTCAACTAATAAGCAGAATCACGAATTTGGATTCAACTTCTCAACAACCTATCAAGGATATAAGAACTTTCGGTACAAACAAACATTTTCATCTGCAGGATTTGAACTAAGCCCTACTTTAATCTCATCGAGAAATAGCCTATCAAGCAACGCCGATAGAAATAAGTCATTATTAACTGGTGGATCTTACCGAATAGAACAATATTTCTACAACCAGCAGTACCAATTTATAGGCTACACGGCGAGCGTTCATGGCAATTTTAGTGGTAACACAACAAACGCTGATTTAGCCATTAGAAATGAAAAGTCAAGTTACAATACTGGAGTTGATGGACTTTTTCATTTTGGAATCGGAAGACTTGACCCTATTGATCAAGGTCAAATGGCTTTTTTCATGCTCAGAGATTTAAAGCGCGATTATGCGCTTTCTAAAGATGCTTCAGCTGATGATTTTGTAGCGCTTTCTAGTTTAATTGCTACTCTTAATCGCGTTCGAAATTTTGACGCCAGATGGCGAAGAATTGAACAGGCAGAAGCTTTGGATTCATTCTTTAAGAATCGTGGTCTAATTGAACACAGTACCGCTGCATTTTATACCAGAGTTTATGACAATTTTTTCTTCACCAATAGTGTTTCTCGCATTAATGGCATAAGATGGAAAATAGGCATTGGACCTAATTTTAACCGAGATTTTGATTTTGAAAGATCCTCTGGTCAAAGCGCGAATCAAACCGTAAATCAGATCGATTTAGACCTTGTAATTCAGCGAGAAGCTTACGGGCAAATAAGCAATTATGTTCAACAAAAATCTCTTTACACATTAGCATATGCTCGTGAAACCGACTTTCAGCGTAACTGGAATAGCTTGGTTCCAACTTCTTCAGAATTAGAAAGAACCCAATCTTTTGTTTCTCTATTTGCTGAAAGAAGTTATGGCTTTTATCCAACCACAAGAACCTATGTTAATATTGGTGCCAACGCAGGCACGTTTTCTCCAGCAGATAGCCTAATTTCCAAAAGGATAAATTTTAATGCAGCAGTGAGAGCAAACGGCTACTATTACATATCTCCAGCCACAAGACTTTCTTTTTCAGTCAGAGTCGCTTCAACCATGAGACTGAATTCTTTAACTCAAAATGAATCCGACTTTATTACTCAATTCAACATTAGACTATTACACAATATATTCTAACCCCCAACCAGTGTCCCTATATCTTCCATCAGCTTAAATGGATTTAGTTGATGAAAGTCTAGTTTAAACGTAATGTTCTGTGTGAAGTTAAACGGGTCAGTTGGTGCAAAAGGCAGTCTTCCATTCAACTCTAAATTATCTCGCAAAAGTTGTGAGTAGGCCAAAGGAATATAGATTTCTAGCACGCCTTTACCAGCGCTAATCATTAATCCAGTTTCTGAAATGAGCACACTTTCGTTTTCATTAGAAAGTGGGTTCGGTAAAACAGCCGCATTCACAAATAGCCTGCACCAATTAGGTGTTAAAAACGGCAATGGGCCATTTACATTTAAAGCAAGTAAATAATCACTGCTTTTAAACGTTCGGGTAGTGGTGGCAAAACCACCAAAATTGCCAAGCTGTTGGTTGCTCCAAAGCCCACCGTTTTGGCTTCGGTCTATTAAATAGCCATCCATCAAAACATCGCTCGCGCCATATGAGCCTGCAGTGGTAAACTCAGCGAGCGACGAAAAACCATCAGTATTTTCAAGCGAGAGAAACTTGCCGGCAAAAACCCTAAAGCGAATATCTCTTTTGGCGGTGTAAGGCAATTTGGCTTTAAACTCAGAAGTAATGCGCGTAAACTCAGTTCCTACTTCAAAACGGGTATTCCATTCTTTTGTAAAAAGTGGGTAAGTATCTTCAAAAGTGTATTGCGCCCTTGCCGTGCTAAAAACATGAGTTTGCGCAAGGTTTTGAGCCGTTATTGGCATTGAACGGTAGATGTAAGAAAGACCCAGCTCATGACTTTTGCTAATTCGAATTGGGGTTGGTCTAAACTTCCAGCTTAAGTATGGTTCAACCTTTACATTGCTCAATTGCTCTACTGAATAATCACCGTCTATTACAGAGCTTTGGGTTTTGGAGAATTGCGAACCGCGAATTCCCACTTTTAAATGATTATGAAACTTGCCTTTGGCAAAATGGTTGAATTCAATATTGCCTGTTCCGGCAAGGTTACCCGAGCGCAAACCATACATAGGTGCCAATTGATAGGCAAATTTTGGTTGTGGGATGGCACCATTGTACAAGCCAAGGCCAAGCATTAAACCATCAGAAGTGTTGAAGCCGAGAAATGGCGCATAGGCCAATGATATTTCTTGATTATTATTTACAGGCATAAACGCCTTCAGCTTGGCTTTTTCAGATGATTTTCCCTTTTTATATGAGTTGTTACGCAAATTGGTTTCGTATGGAAAAACCCCTTCATTTATGTGAATTTCGTCGAAGTCAGTTGTGCGAATATCAACCGCCAATTTTTGTTTTATGCCTGGCTGCCAAAATTCTTGAACCACTTTGCCTTTACTCTTAACGGTAATTTTAAAAGGCGCAGCAATTTGGCCACGATTGTTTACCAGAACCTTCGAGTTTTCTAGATCAACACCAAAAATATCATAGTCTAAATAGCCTTCTGAAGTCATCATATCATTAAAAAACCAATCGAGGTTTTCATGAGTATAATCTTCAAATACTGCCTTTAAATCTTCTGGCTGTGGGTGTTTAAATTTCCAGAGTTGAAAAAAGCTATGCATAGCGTCGGCAAAGCGCTCTTCGCCTAAATAATCTTCTAAGTAGTTAAAAGCATTGGCCGCTTTTGAATAAACCACCATTCCGTAATTGCCCTTTGAGTAATGGCAGCTATGCAGGTTATTGGCTTGTGATTCGTGCCGTAGAGATGTGTGTTTAATAACAAGGTCAGACAGTCTATTCTCCACTTCATTGTAAAAATCAAAACCATCTTCTGCCGCTTTACCATCAAAAAACATGTTCTCGTAAAACGAGTTAATGGCTTCGTCCATGTAGGGAAACCTGCGCTCGTTGGTGCCCAACATTCCTTGAAACCAATTATGCCCAACCTCGTGAAGAATTACGGTATGCAAAACGCTTTCTGTTCCAGGGCCAATTACGGTAATGGTTGGGTATTCCATTCCACCACCTGCGCGCAAGGCACCGTAAACCGCCTTCACTGTTTTGTATGGATAAAGCCCAACCTTGGTAGAATAGTGGTTGGTAGAGCTTTTTAAATAATCAACTGATTTTCCCCATGTTTCAGCTTTTGATGGCGGAAAAAACGACCACGCTTCCATTTCATGATCACTTTCTTCAACAGTAAACGCTTCTTTCAACACCAAAAAATCAGGCGAAGCAAACCAGGCAAAATCATGAATGTTCTCTTCAACAAACCGAATGGTTTTGGTTCCTTCAAGCTTTTTGCGCTCGTTTATGAAATCATAATTTTTGGTGTTTATGGCTTTGTTAGAAAGCTCAACTTGTTGGTTTAGCCAATCTATTTCGCTTTCTGCTTTCAAATTGCCAGTTGCGCCAACCACATATTTTTTAGGAACGGTTATAGAAACATCATATCTCCCAAATTCATCATAATACTCACCCCAGTTTAAGTAGGGCATGGTATGCCAACCATCTTTATCGTAAAGCGCCACTTTTGGAAACCACTGCGTAACATTATAGTGGTTATCTACATGGCCACCACGGCTTAAATCGCCAGGCATTTTAACTAGAAACTCAGCATTAATTTGAACCGAATCTTCTGGTTGTAGGGGTGCATTAAGTGTAAGCTTACCAATTTCTTTAAACTCATCTTCAAAGCTCAATTCAGCTGTTTCACCGTTCACTTTAAAATTTAAGTCACGCACATAACCCATTCCATCCTTATTAACAAACCGAGCTTCTAATTCGCCATCTTCGGCCAATTGCTTAAACAAAGGCGAGCGCTTATCGCTGTAAGCGTTCATCCAGAAATGGATATAAATTTCGTTAAGTGTATTTGGGCTAAGATTATGATAAACAATGGTTTCGTTTCCAATAAGCTTGTGCTCTTGGTCGTTTAGTGTTACGCTTATGTTATAATCAACACGCTGCTGCCAATATTGGGCGTTTAATGTTGAAATTTTAATAAGCGTTAAACAACCAAAAATGATTAGACTTGTTAAGCGTTGCATATCGTTTTACAGGAGCGATTATTAAAGCAAAAGTATTTTAAAATAAAGTAGATTTGCCGCCTATGTTTCAAGGAGAAAACGAGTCTTCTGATCAAGACATTTTAGATTTGGTTCAATTGTACGAAAGTGTGCTTAAAGGCAAAAGCAAAGCATTTTTCGATTCTGAACAGTTTGAAGAAATTATTGACTTCTATTTTCAGAAAAATGACATTAAAAAAGCCAAATCAACAATAGATTATGCCATGGGTTATTACCCATTTGCATCAACCATTCAGTTACAAAAAGCGCAGGTACTCATGTTCGAAAACCGCTTTCACGCGGCATTAAAAATTACGCAACGTTTGCTGCAAACCGAGCCATTAAACCCAGATGTTCATATTATGCAAGGCAACATCTACGATGAAATGGACCAGTATGCCAAAGCCATAACTGCCTACGAAATTGCCCTTCAATACGAAAGCCAAAAAGACGATGTGTATGTACACATGGCCTATACCTACGAAAATTGGGAGAAATACAACGAAGCCATACATGCGCTAAAAGCTGCTTTAATTTTTAATCCTGAAAATACACATGCACTAAACGAATTAGCCTTTTGTTGCGACTTTGCAAACAATACCCAAGATGTGCTAAAGTTTATAGAACAATTTATTGACAACAACCCATATAACTATATGGCATGGTACACAATGGGCATTATTCACTTTAGAGAAGAACGTTTTGAAGAAGCCCTTTATGCCTTTGATTACACCATAATAATAAACAAAGAATACGTGCCAGCCCTGCTTAATATGGGCAACATACACTTCTATTTAGAAGATTACGATAAAGCTATTGAAACCTTTAGAGAAATACTAAACCTTGGCGATAACGATGTGTTTGCACTTAGTTTTCTGGGCAATTGCTTTAAATGCAAAGACAATTTTAACGAAGCCAAAGATTATTATCAACGTGCCTTGGTTATAGACCCATATTACCCAGATGCTTGGTATGGTTTAGGTACCGTTTATCAATCACTTGGTCTTCATAAAACTGCCATTTCTCACTTCGAAAAAGCCCTAAAAACCAATAATGACGACCATTCGGTTTGGTTTGCCATGGCAGATTCGTATAGCGAATTAGAAGAAACCGACGAAGCCATTGCGGCTTACCACAAAGCACTGGAGTTTGACCCAATGAATGCTGATTACCTTAAAGGCTACGTATTATTTCTTCGAGAGCATAACAATGGCAAAGAAGCCGAAGATTTTATGCGCGAAGTTTTTCAAACCGATTTAGAAGATGTTGACCTGCATTTGGTAATGGCTGGACTATTAATTGATAGCGGAAAGGCTTCAGAAGCGTTATTTCATATGGTTGAAGCACGCGAAATTGAAGACGACGCCAAGTCAATTTTTCTTGAAATGTTCCCAGATCATGGCGATCATTACCTAATTCAAGAAGTTTTCGGATAAAATTGCACCATGAATTTTGCACTCAATAGCTTACCACAACGAGAAGCTAAAGAAAGAAACAACGGCCTAACTATGGTAATGGACAAAGGCTTGTCTATTCGCGAAGCCGAAGATTTTCTTTCAGTTTCGGCTCAATATGTTGATTTAGTGAAGCTTGGGTTTGGCACATCAGCTTTTACACCTAATCTTCAAGAGAAAATTAACCTTTACCAAAACGCAGGTATTAAGTGTTATTTTGGCGGAACGCTCTTCGAAGCCTTCGTTATAAGAAACCAATTTGACGAGTACAGACGAGTACTTGACCAATATGGCCTAAACTGTGCCGAAGTTTCAGATGGTTCTATTGAAATGAACCACCAAGACAAATGCAACTATATAGCCGAATTGGCCAAACGCGGCACCGTACTATCAGAAGTGGGTTCTAAAGATGCCAATGTAGAATTGCCAGAAGATGTTTGGCTTTCGCAAATGCGCAATGAGTTAAATGCCGGTAGCTGGAAAGTAATTGCCGAAGCTCGTGAAAGCGGCACGGTAGGTATTTTTCAAGGTTCAGGCCAGGCCAAAACATCGTTAATTGATGGCCTTTTACTCCAAATTGGTGAAGAAAATATTCTATGGGAAGCACCTATGAAAAGCCAACAAGTTTGGTTCATAAATAAGCTTGGCACCAACGTTAATCTCGGCAACATTGCACCCAACGAAGTAATTCCGCTCGAATGTTTAAGAATGGGCCTTCGTGGCGATACTTTCCATTCATTCATTACCCCACAAACCACAACTGCTAATTAATAAAACCCCTAATATGTTTAGATCGCAAAAAAACATTCTAACCCTTTCCATATCAATGGTTTCTCTTTTAACCGTACTTCTTATCGGTTGCGGAAACACCAGCAAAGTAGAATCGGGTAAAAGTGCCGTAATAGACACTCCAAAAGAACCTACCCTACAAGCTGAACAAGAAGGTAAAAAGAAGAAAAAATTTAAGATTAAGGAAGACGGCCTCTACGCTCAAATTAAAACGGCAAAAGGCACCATTACCCTAAAACTTGAGTATGAAAAAGCACCACTTACTGTAATGAACTTTGTGGGTTTAGCCGAAGGCAAAATGGAAAACAAAGCCAAAGCCATAGGAGAACCCTATTATGATGGCTTAAAATTTCACCGCGTAGTTCCCGATTTCGTTATTCAAGGTGGCGATCCTGCTGGCAATGGCTCAGGCGGCCCAGGTTACCAGTTTCAAGATGAATTTCACGAAGATTTAACTCACAATAGAGCTGGAGCACTCTCAATGGCAAATTCTGGCCCCGCTACAAATGGCAGCCAATTTTTCATTACTCATAAAGAAACATCTTTCTTAGACTTTAAGCACAGTGTTTTTGGCTATGTAGTAGATGGCCAAGACGTGGTAAATGCCATAAGAGAAGGTGACGTAATGGAAACTGTTACCATTATAAGAAAAGGAAAAAGCGCCAAAAACTTTGAATTTACCACCGAGGCCTGGACCGAACTAAAAGCCGGTGCTAATGATAGACTTAAAGCCTTTAGACAGAATCAAGCAGAAATTGCCCAAAAACTAGATGCTAAAAGAAAAGAAGGCGTTGAAAAAGCAAAAGGTGATAAAGAAGAATATAAAAAATGGATGAAAGCTTATGCCGAATCTATTAGCAATGGCAAAGAAGTAAAAGAAGCTGGCGATGGCCTTTATTACTTCATAACCGAAGAAGGTGACGGAAACAAACCAGTAGCCGGCAATAACGTTAACGCCAAATACAGTGGCTATTTTCCTGGTGGAAGACAATTTGATGCTGGTACTTTTGAGTTTGAATTAGTTAACGGTGGCGTAATTCAAGGTTGGCATGTTGGCTTTGCACAACTTAAAAAAGGCTCAAAGGCCACATTGGTTATTCCATACTGGTTAGGCTATGGCCCAAAAAAATACAGCACTATTCCAGCCTATTCAACATTGGTATTTGATGTTGAACTTTTAGGCATTAGATAAGACCCAAAAAGATATGTTGAAACCGTCTGGCTCATAGAGCTGGGCGGTTTGTTTTTATAACATTTGACTAAAAAAAAGAGAATATTTTGTACGCAAAGATTGAAACAACCAAGGGCACAATAACCCTAGAATTGGCTTACGAAAAAGCACCTTTAACCGTAATGAACTTTATTGGTTTGGCCGAAGGCAAAATGAAAAATGGCGCCAAACCACTCGGCGAACCTTATTTCAACGGAATAAAATTCCATAGAGTGGTTCCCAACTTCGTAATTCAAGGTGGCGACCCTAAAGGTATTGGTTCTGGTGGCCCAGGCTACCAATTTGATGATGAATTTCACGAAGATTTAACGCATAATAGAGCTGGAGTACTTTCTATGGCCAACGCTGGTCCTGGCACAAATGGAAGCCAGTTTTTTATCACCCATAACGCCACACCACATTTAGACTTTAAACACAGTGTTTTTGGCTATGTAACCGAAGGCCAAGATGTGGTAGATGCCATAAGAGAAGGTGATGTAATGCAATCAGTTACCATAATAAGATTAGCCGGAGAAGACTTTGAATACACTAACGAAGCTTGGGAAGAATTAAAAGCCTCTGCCAAAGAAAGACTTCAGGCATTTAGGCAAAAGCAGGCTGATGCACAAAGGCAAAAAAACCTTCTAAGGGAAGAAGGCATTTCCAAGGCGCAAGCAGGTAAAGAAGCCTACAAGACTTGGTTAAAAGAATACACCACAAAACTTAGCAACGGCCTAAAAGTTAAAGAAGCAGGCGATGGTTTATTCTATTTTGTATCTGAAGAAGGCACTGGTACAAATCCTGTTTCTGGAGAGAAAGTAAATGCCAAGTACAAGGGCTATTATCCTGGCGGACAACAATTTGATGCTGGCACTTACGAGTTTGAATTGGTGAATGCACCAGTTATTGAAGGTTGGCACATAGGCTTTGCCCAATTAAGCAAGGGAGCAAAAGCCACATTGGTAATTCCTTACTGGTTAGGTTATGGTGATAGAAACTTTCGCGGAATGATTCCAGGTTATTCAACCTTGGTTTTTGAAGTTGAAGTTTTGAGTATTAGATAAGAATTCATCTTTTAAATAAGCAAAGCCCTTCCGCCTTTTGGTTGAAGGGCTTTTTTGATTAATTTGCTTTAAGCAGTGTGCTTATTCAGTCGTGGCACCACTCCAGGAAAGAGAGTGGTGGCACCACTCGGAGTGGTGCCACGACTAGACATAGACATACCTAACCTAAAACGAAGAAGCCCCAACGTTTCCGTTAGGGCTTTTCAATATTTCTGAAAACCGTAAAAAGTTAATCCATCAAAATATTTCTAGCAATTACCACTTTTTGAATCTCTGAAGTTCCTTCATAGATCTGGGTAATCTTGGCATCGCGCATTAAACGCTCTACGTGGTATTCTTTTACAAAACCGTAGCCACCATGCACTTGAACGGCTTCAGTAGTAACATTCATTGCAGTTCTAGAAGCATGAAGTTTTGCCATAGCACTTGCTTGTCCGTAAGGCTTTTTGTTGTCTTTTAACCATGCAGCTTGTAAGCAAAGTAATCTAGCGGCTTCAATTTCTAAAGCCATATCGGCCAATTTAAAAGCAATGGCTTGGTGCTTGTAAATCTCTTTTCCGAATGCTTTACGCTCTTTAGAGTATTTCAAAGCCAATTCGTAAGCACCACTCGCAATTCCTAGTGCTTGAGATGCTATACCAATTCTACCGCCATCAAGGGTTTTCATAGCGAATTTGAAACCAAATCCGTCTTCGCCAATACGGTTTTCTTTTGGCACTTTCACATCTTGAAACATAATAGAATGCGTATCAGAACCACGGATACCCATTTTATCTTCTTTCTTACCAACGGTTACACCATCCCATTTTTTCTCAACTATTAAGGCGTTTATACCACGGTGTCCTTTTTCTTTATCTGTTTGAGCAATTACTAAATATACATCAGCGGTATTGCCATTGGTAATCCAGTTTTTGGTTCCGTTTACCAAGTAATAGTCGCCCATATCCTCAGCAGTTGTTCGTTGCGAAGTAGCATCAGAACCAGCTTCAGGTTCAGAAAGGCAAAAAGCACCAATCATTTCGCCTGTTGCTAGTTTGGTTAGGTATTTCTGCTTTTGCTCTTCGTTGCCAAAAGTTTCTAGTCCCCAACATACCAAAGAGTTGTTTACCGACATGCAAACCGATGCCGAAGCATCTACCTTAGAAATTTCTTCCATGGCCAATACGTAAGAAATGGTATCTAGTCCACCACCGTTGTATTTAGGGTCAACCATCATTCCTAAGAAACCCAACTCACCCAACTTCTTAATTTGTTCAAGCGGCACTTTTTGTTGGTCGTCGCGCTCAATAACACCTGGAAGAAGTTCTGTTTGTGCAAAATCACGAGCAGCATCTCTAATCATTAACTGCTCTTCACTCAATTCAAAATTCATTAAACTCTGCTTTTATAAGGCTTAAAACAAGAATCCCATTGTAGGGTTTTCTAAATTCGGCGCAAATATAGCCCCTTTAACCACCCAAAATTGAACACAAAGGCAAGTACCATAAAGGCAACTCTAAGCCAACAAGTTGAAGCTAAATTAAATAGCCAACCTACATGGGCATGGTTGGTATTGGTTTTTGGGATTAACATCATTTTAAAGGGGCTGTTTTTAGGCATTCCAGATTTTGGTATGGACGAGCCTTTTACCCTTTTTAGGGCGCAGCAAACCTATCCAGAACTCATTCAATTATTGGCCAATAATAATCATCCGCCGCTGTTTGAGTCTCTAATGTGGCTTTGGCTAAGAATAGGGGGATATGATGTTGTTTGGCTAAGAATAATACCACTGGTGTTTAGTTCTCTTACGGCTTGTGCCATTTTTTATTGGTTGAAACGAGCTTCAGGCTCTTCGCATTTAGCCTTAGTTGCGGCTCTTCTTTTTACTTTCAGCAATCAGTTTATTTACTTCTCTCACGAAATAAGATCGTATCCACTTTTCAGTTTTCTAACGGTTTTAGTTATCCTGCTTTTTGAGAACTTATTGAATTCAGCCAGCAGAAAAAACATATTGTGGTTGGGCGTAGTAAATGCCATATTGCTCTACACCCACTACTTTGGCGCCTTTGTGGTGGTAGTTCAGGTTTTATATGTTTTGGGATGGAAAAGGTCTCACTTCAAGTGGCTGGTAATTAGCGGGTTAATCTCTATTGTAATCTACCTACCACAGGTTTACATGACATTAAACCGTGTAGTTGCCAAGGTAGAATCTGGCCATTGGCTAGCTGAACCTGGTATTGGCAATTTGTTTAACCTTTTAAAGAAGTTTACCAACTCGCCAGTTATTAGCATTATTCTTTTGCTCATTGTAATTGTTGGTTTAATTATGGGGTGGAAATCGGCTTCTACTCGAATGAAGCAGTCCATAAGAATTCAATTGCTGCTGTTTCCTGGCGTGTATTTGGCTATGTTTTTTGCTTCATCACAATTCCCTATGTTTCATGATAGATATGTTTCATATAGCGTTGTTTTTTTGTTCACCTTGGTAGCATCGGCAATTGCCGTTATTCCCCATAAAAAAGTAAAAATTCTGCTAGGTATGCTTACGCTACTTCCTATGTTAATTTCTACCAATTTAAAACCAGAACATGGTATGGCATATGCCCAAGTAATTGAAGAAATTGAGCCTTATAGAACACCTAATTCCATTATAATTAGCGCGCCCATTGCCACATATATTCAACTTGGCTATTATCTAAACTTTGAACATTTTAAAGATTATAAAAACACCCTTAAGTTATTTGAGCAAGATGGCGTAATATTTCAGCAAAAGCCAACCATTCAAACCATAAATCCCTATATAAAAAAGGCAAATAGGGTTATTTTATTGCTGAATGAGCACGACGTTGAACCATTAAAACCATCCATTAAAAGGCATTGGAAAATAATGGCAGAAAAGAGAATAAAACAGACAGGAATATTGGTGGTTGATAAGGAGTAGTTGGAGTCATTACATGTCAACCTCAATCCAATCAGGATGGCCTTCTAAGTCTACTTCAACAGGACTAACAAACATAAACCAGTCAGTTACGTAACGGACTTCAACTGTCCGTCTATTTACTCCTAAAGCGCCAATATCTTGCATCTGTCTTTCTACGTATCTATTCTTTTTTTGATTATTCTGATAAAGCACTTCAGTGGTTACCCACGGTGTAGAGTGATATAGTATTTTATTTGGATGAATTATGATTATTGTAACCAATGACATAATAGGTAAAAGGCTCCTGATAATTTTTACTCGCCTCGAGTTGGTGCTAGACAAATTCCATATTAAAGCTATTGGTGTAATTGCCATAATCCCCAAGAAAACACAGTTCTTTAACTCCGGATGCTTGATAGAAAATGGAGTGATTATTTCTAATGCAAATAACAAAAAGACTACTGAATTAGTCAAGTTAAGTAGTACGGTTATGAGTCTGAAAAACTTCAAGAATTGATTTCGCTAAGATTTCGCTTTCAAAATACGCTCTTCTATTGCTGTGGTTGAATAGCCATCTAAAAAGGGAATTACCTTTACTTCTCCCCCATTTTTCATTATAAAATCGGCTCCAACTATGGTTTCAATGGTGTAGTCTCCGCCTTTAACCAGAATATTTGGTTTTACGGTTTCAATAAGTTCTTTAGGCGTGTCTTCGTTAAAAAGCACAAGCGCATCTACACTTTCTAAAGCAGCCAAAACCATACATCTGGCTTGCTGGCTTTGAATGGGTCTGTGTTCTCCTTTAAGTTTAGAAACACTAGCGTCGGTATTAACCCCAATTATTAAACGATTACCAAGCGATTTAGCTTGTTCTAAGTAGGTTACATGGCCAGGGTGTAAAAGGTCAAAACAACCATTGGTAAAAACCACTTTTTCACCGTTTAACTGCCATTTGGTTACCGTTTCGGCGAGTTCTCTCCTGCTTGAACAAATCTTATTCTTTAGCATTGGCTTCAGTTACTTGTGGTTTTACTTTTTTGTGAGCAAAAGCAACAATCACGTATGAAAGTCCGCCAACAAAAAGGTTGAATAAGGTATTGGCAGAGAATGCGATGTTGGCGGTAGTTCCGGCATCTTCTTTACCAACCCCGTATAAGCCAACTGCCAAAATGAACATGTATTGATAGGTACCTGTTCCGCCTGGAACAGGAGCAATAAAACCTACACTTGCCAGCACAAATGTGGTTAAACCCGCCTTTAAGCCCAAATGAGCCGTTTCTGGCACAGCAAAAAAGCACAGATAAGCCATAAAGAAATACATTACCCAGATAAGTATGGTATGCACAATAAATAGCCAAGCTTTTTGCAATCTGAGCACTGATTTTACTCCTTCTTTTAAACCCGCAAAAAGTTCTTTAAACTTATTTCCAAATTTTGACCGAAGGATAAATCTTAAAGCGAAGTAACCGAATATACCAGCACCAACTACAACAAGGGCAGTGTACCAATGTAGAATTGGTTGGCCTTCATTTTTTTGCCCGAAAAGATTTAAAAGCGTTTCAGACATTAATTCAAATTCAATTAAAACTACTGCCACTAAGAAAATTGCAAGGGCAATAAGGTCGAAAATTCTCTCGGCTACCACCGTGCCAAGCAATTTGGCAACAGGCACTCCTTCTGCACGATTCAACAACACACATCTGCTTACTTCACCAGCTCTGGGAACCAATGTATTGGCCGAATAACCAAACATTACGGCATAAAAACTATTTAACACTTTTGGCTTATAACCCAAGGGTTTAATAAGCATGTTCCATCTTACGGCTCTCGATACATGCGCGGTAAATGCACACAAAACCGCCA
>JAGQWA010000001.1:0-7860 GCA_020437725.1 Bacteroidota bacterium
CGCATCTGCTGGCGATTACTCAGTTCTTCGCCTTCGGTGAGTTCTTCAAACTGCTCGTCAATCGTTACCTTTTCATCTTCCTCAAAATGGACTTTTGCCAATCGGCTTTCATAGAAAATTGGAACGGTGGCTTTGTCATCAACGGCTTGCTGAATGTCGTAAATGTCCACATAGTTTCCGAAAACAGCTTGGGTGTTTTTGTCGCCCGATTCAATGGGTGTGCCTGTGAAACCAATAAACGTAGCGTTGGGCAAAGCATCCCGCAAATGTTTGGCAAAGCCATCAATAAAATCGTATTGACTTCTGTGAGCTTCATCTGCCACCACCACAATATTCTTGCGTTCGCTCAGGGCTTGAATATCGGCTCCAATATATTCCACACTTGGTTCGTTTACCTCATTGCCATCCTGAATAATGTCTGCCTGCATGGGCATGAACTTCTGAATGGTGGTAAACACAATACCGCCCGAAGCTACTTTGAGCAATGACCGTAAATCTTTTCGGCTTTCTGCCTTTTGGGGTTCTTGCCGTAACAGTTGTTGGCAATTGGTAAAGGTTTCGTGCAATTGCTCGTCCAAATCGTTTCTATCGGTTAGGATTACCAAGGTGGGGTTTTCCATTCTCGGGTCAATAATCAGTTTGCCCGAATAGAACACCATGCTCAAACTTTTACCGCTTCCTTGGGTGTGCCAAATCACACCACCTCTTTGGTCGCCTGTTTCTGAACTGGCAATTACAGTACTTTCTACTGCTTTGTTAACCGCATAGTATTGGTGGTAAGCCGCTACCTTTTTGAGTGTTTTGCTGTCGCTTTTTTCAAAGACAATAAACTGACGGATTAAATCCAATAGCGTGTGTTTGTTCAGCATGCCGTTGAACATCACCTGCATGCCCATATCTAAATGGCTGGCTTCTGTTTTGCCGTCTTTGGTTTTCCAAGGCATAAAACGACCAAAGCCGCTGGTCAATGTTCCGCTTTGTGCATCCCAACCATCACTAATTATTAGAAGCTCGTTGTAGGTGAACAGCGAAGGAATGGCTTGTTTGTATGTTTGAATTTGGTTGTAAGCTGATTTTATGGTGGCGTTTTCGTCAACCGCATTTTTGAGTTCTATCACCACCAAAGGCAATCCGTTGACGAACAGAATAATATCAGGACGTTTGTTTTGGTTGCCTTCAATAACCGTGAACTGGTTAATAGCTAAAAACTCGTTGTTCTCTGGATTTTCAAAATCTACGATATAGACTTTCTCGCCCCGAATGCCGCTATCGGTGCGGATTTCCACATCTACACCATCTGTCAGATATTTATGGAAAGTTTCATTGTTGATTAAAAGATTCGGGCTATCGGTACGCAATACTTTTTTCAATGCATCTTCTTTGGCATCTTGTGAAATGTAAGGATTGAGTTTGTCAATGGCATCACGCAAACGGGTAGTAAGCACCACTTCGTTGTACTGCCTTTCGGGGTGGTCGTCATCGGGTGAAATGTTTGTACCCAATACATAGCCATAACCCAAACTTTGTAGGTAGCCGAGTGCTATTTCTTCTATTTCGTTTTCGTATATCGCTGCCATTTGTCTGAATTAGGATTTGTTGGATTTCTGGATTGAAGGATTATTTTTCTGATAGTCCTTGTTTTCAGGGTGTGTCAAATTGTAAACCCGTTTAAACTCAAGGCTTTTTGCTCCAAAGTTTATCAGTAGTCCAATGGGTAGATTATATGCTTGACAATAATTCATGCCTTGGGCTAAATGCACTTCTTCCAATTTGATTAATGCTTTCAATTCAACCATTATGATATCTGCTACAAAAAAATCAACTCTGCGGGTGCCAATATCATGTCCATCATAATAAATGCTCATCTCCATTTCTCTTTGAAACTCCAATCCAATTTTCTGCATTTCAATTGCCAATGCCCGTTGATAAATGACTTCTTGAAACCCGTTACCAAGCGTTGAATGGACTTTCATAGCACAGCCAATAATTTTATGTGTTATTTCATCATGTTTCATTTGTCAGAATTATGATTTTTAGGATTAGTGGATTTTAGGATATTTCCATTTTCAGAAATCATATCATCCTGAAATCTTTCTAATCCTAATTCAGACACTTTCAATTGTCCGCTCATTAGTTTGGGTAAAAGCGTGTCTCGGGTTTTACTTAAATGTGCTTCTTGAATTTCATTTTCTTGTTGCTTATCCGATAAACCTGAAATTACAGACTCAAATTGTTCCAAAATATTTCTATCGGGAAGAGCAATTTCAAAATCACAAATTCTTGTTGGGGAAGTATGCTTAACTGTCGAGCCTGTTGCACTTCCCAAAACAAAATGTCTGTAATCATCTTGTCTCATTACCCAATACAGATAGTATTTCAAAGGCAAATCATCTTTTAAAAGAACTTTTCCTATTCGTTGATTATGAAGTAATCTCTTACCATCAATTTCTGGAACTAAAGCAGAGTAACCCAATGTGTCTCCTGCCTTGCTCAAATCAGTCATAGTGACGACCAAATCATTCCTTTCTAATATGTAAGCTTCTGGTACTTCACCATTGTAGTATTTGAATTTTGCGTTGTTGAACCCTCCACCAATTTTAAAATTGCCTGGTGTCAATAAAATATCATCTTGCTCAATTTCAGAGAAGAATTCTCCTTTAAAGGCGTAACCATGCTTAATTTCAATTAGGTCTGCTAATTTCACTTTGCTCCATCCTTTCGGCAAACCATCCACCAACTCGCCATCAAAGCCCGGAAAGTTGAAATTGACAAACCACCCTTTGAAAATGGCTTGTGCCATGGCTTCCAAAGTTTGGTTCATTTGTAGGTTGAGTTCTATCTTGTCGTCAAGAGAAGTAAGAATTTGGGCGATTTCTTTTTGGGTGGGTAGGTCGGGGGCTATGATTTCAAGGGATTTTATGCTTTTAAGGCTAATAGTTTTTTGAGTAGATCCTGTTACAAATCCTTCTATTTCTTGTTTTCCTTTTGGACTATTAAGGAAATAAAAAAGGTATTTGCTATCTAATTTATTTGAACAAATAAATGCCGTATTTTGACCTAAACAAAAGTCAATTGGCTCATTTACATAACTAGTGATTCCATAACTACCAACTCGTGAAATTACAATGTCTCCTATTTCCGATTTGTGGTTTCTAGAAAAATCTAAGTAAACATCTTCTGACACCAACAAACAATCTTTTGTTCTAAGATAACCACCTTTTATATCAGTTACCCGGACCATAGGGTAGCCTTTTTCTGTATATGTTGGAGTTTTATGTAAACTGTCAATCACTTTCGCAATATCCCCCAACTTATATGTTTTCCATTCGCTCGGTTTTTTACCGTATTCCGAGTTTGGTTCATTCACCACCATTTCTTTTTCATAAAAAATTTTCCCTACTCGTTTAATGTGGTCCAACAAATCAGGATTGGAGATTTTGTGTTGTAGCGAAAGGTCTATTTTGTAGGGCAGCAGCAGGTCGTCCAGTTGGTTTTCCAATTTGAGCAAGCTGCGGTAATCCAGTTCGCCAACAACGGTCAGGTCTATATCAGAACCATTTTTGTAGTTGCCTTTAGCCCGCGAACCATAAAGTATTGCCTGCTCAATTTGTGGGTATTGGGCAAAGCATTGATTAATGGTGTCTATATGTTTTTGTTGCAATCCGAACATGGGTCAAGGCTGTTTTAGAGCCGTCATTTTTTCTTTGAATGCCACAAACAAATCGTAGTACCATTCGGTGATGTTTCGGACAACTTCCTTTGCTGTATCCTCATTATAGGTATGCGAAGACATGTTTCGGCTTTTTATCATTTCCATCCAACCCTCGCCATCCTCAATCAAGCCCTTATTGAAGGCTTCTCGTGTGGCATCTCTTGAACCAGTAATATCGGAATTGCCTTGATATTCAAAATAATCCTTGAGCACGTTCCAGGCCAGTTCGTGGGTAAACTCGAAGCGTTGAATCAAGCCTTGTTCCTCTAAATCAGAAATTCCTTCATTTTGGCATTTCTTTACTGCTTCTTCTAATAGCAAAAAAGCTTTTAGAAAATTCTGAAATCGCTGTTGCCATCTTATGTCTTGGGTACTCATATCTCAAAACCGATTTTGTTTAAGTTAATTTTTATGGCTCTATCCAAGTCCTTTGACTTCTCCATTTGCTCTTTTAATAATTGGGTCAATGACCCCATCTTTTCATCAAATGGTACTCCGTCTTCTTCCGCTTCTTTGAAGTCAATGTATCGCCCTGGGGTCAGGATATAGTTGTTTTTGCGTATGTCTTCAATAGTTGCACTTTTACAAAAACCTAGCTCATCCATATAGTCTGAACCTTGATTTTTTGGATTCTCTTGACTGTCATGATTTTTTTCTTTTTGATTTTTTAAATCCTGTTCATCATGTAAATCAGACGAATCATAGTTCAGACGTTTTCGCCATTTGTGGTAAGTGCCCGAAATTTTGGCAATGTCTTCTTCGGTCAGTTCCCGTTGCTTTCGGCTAATCATAGTACCAAACTCTCGGGCATCAATGAAAAGAATTTCGTTGGTGCGGTTTCTGAATTTAGTGGTTTCAGTCTTGTTTCGAGCCAAGAACCACAAGCAAGCAGGAATTTGTGTGTTGTAAAACAACTGAGAAGGCAACGCCACCATACAATCCACCAAATCGGCTTCTACCATGGCTTTCCTTATTTCTCCTTCAGTAGCAATCTCTGAACTCATACTACCGTTTGCCAAAACAATACCTGCCGTTCCGTAAGGGGCAAGTTTGCTCACAAAGTGTTGCAACCAAGCGTAGTTGGCGTTTCCCGAAGGCGGTACGCCATATTTCCATTTGTGGGTTTCGGCTTTATTGATATTGTAGTCACTTACGTTGAACGGTGGATTGGCAATGACATAATCCACTTTTAGTTCAGGGAATTTGTCGTTCATCAGCGTATCGCCCAATTCTATTTTGGCGTCAATCCCTCTTATCGCCAAGTTCATTTTCGCCAACTTGTAAGTTGTCGGATTGCTCTCTTGTCCGAAAATGGAAATCTTGCCTTTGCGGTGTTCGTGCATTTCAATAAAGCGTTCACTTTGCACGAACATTCCACCACTCCCACATGCACCGTCATACACTCGTTTTTCAGGTTCTGGTGCAAGCATATCCACCAAGATTTTTACAATACTCTGGGGTGTGTAGAACTGTCCCCCTTTTTTGCCTTCGGCATCTGCAAACTGCCCCAAGAAATATTCAAACACAAAGCCCAAAATGTCTTTGCCTTTTCCGTTTCCGCCTTTGCTCAATGTAATTGAGCCAATCAGGTCAATGAGTTCTCCAAGTCTTTGTTTGTCAAGTGCAGGTCGAGCATAGTCCTTTGGCAAAACTCCTTTTAATGAAGCATTGTCACGCTCAATGCTGTCCATTGCTTCGTCAATGTCTTTACCGATTGTTGGAAGTTTGGCTCTGCCTTGTAGCCATTTCCAACGTGCTTGTGGTGGTACATAAAAAACACGTTCGGCTGTGTATTCGTCTTTGTCTTCTGGGTCGGCTCCCGTTTCATGTTTTGTCGCTTCTAACTTTTCGTAGAGTTCGTCAAAAGCGTCCGAGATATATTTTAAGAATATCAAACCCAACACAACGTGTTTATATTCGGCTGCATCCATGTTGTTTCTCAGCTTGTCAGCAGCTTGCCAAAGGGTTTTTTCTAAATTCAACGTGGTTGTCATCTGTAATAAATTATGATATAAAATAGCGGGTACTTCCCAACAGCTTCCATTTTAAAAGAATTGTGATAAGAAATGGAACCCCGCAACACTAACTAAACAAAAAGAATGTATAGTTGACCTTGCCAAATAACTTATTTGCAAAAATTACTTTCTAAGCTTTTGCAAATGCTCATTGCCTTTGGTGGTGAGTTTAAAATTCTTCTTTCCGCTTTTTGCCAAACGACCAGAATTCAAGGCGTTTTTAACGTATTGCGAAGGGTTGTTTATAGAAACGTTGTGGTCTTTTAAAAGATTGGTCATTTCTCTGGTGCCAGCTGACTTGCTTTTGCTTTTTGACGCAATAAATTCAGTTGCAATAAGCATCATGTCGCCAGCCCTAAGATTGTTTTGATAGGTCTCTAAGTGCGATTTGAAAGAATTGGTGGTGGTTGAAACTGCGGCTTTGGTTGCTACTGGTTTCTTTTTTGAAGTTAAGAGCTTGGGTTTTTCTAATGGTTTTTCTATTGTTTTGGCGGGCTCTTTTGAGGTTTTCTTTGGTAATGTAGCTTTTGATTTTTCGGCAGAATTTTCACCAAGTATTAGTGGTTTTAACGCAGCCAATTGCTCTCTAACAAACGCTTCGGTTCCGGCTATTTCAATTTCACCGGTTTTGGCATTAATCTTTATTGATGTTTGAATAGCCATAAGAGTTATAATTTGTCAAATTCAAATATAATTAGCGCTTTGGTTTTGACAATAATCAAGAAGGGTTTAGGCCAATTATTGTTTTTGAAGCTCAATAAAAAATGTAGTTCCGGTACCAACTTTGGTTTCGAACCAGATTTTTCCGTTTGCCTGCTCAATGCTTTTTTTGGTAATAGCTAACCCTAAACCCATTCCAGATGATTTTGTGCTGAAGCGTGGTTTAAACAGTTCGTTTTGCATTTCTGGCGCTATTCCTATTCCATTGTCGGTAATTGAAACAACTACGGCGTGTTCTTTTTCAGCAACCTGCATGTTTATTTTGGCAGTTTTACTTACCGGAACAGCCTGAATTCCATTTTTAATAATGTTGTTTATGGCTCGCGAAATATGTTCCTTGTCGGCATATACTAAAATGCTTTGATTATTGGGATTATAAAGAATTTCAGCTTCGTGGGAGTATAGATTGGCCAGATCTTCACACAATTGAATAAGATTAAACTCTTCTGGCTTTGGTGTTGGCATTTTGGCAAACGAGCTAAACTCAGAAGCAATTCGCGAAAGACTTTCTACCTGACCAATAATTACGTTAGTTACTTTATTAAAAATCTCGGGCAGTTTTGGGTGCTGATCTTTCCACGCACGTTGCAGTTGTTGCACGTTCAGCTTCATGGGTGTTAGTGGGTTTTTAATTTCATGCGCCACTTGCTGTGCCATTTCGCGCCAAGCTTCTTGCTGTTTAGATTCTGAAAGCTCTTTGGCGTTTTGTGCCAGTTTATTGGTCATTTCATTATAGGCTTTAACCAATTGGCCAAGCTCGTCTTTGCTGGTCCATTCTATTTGGGCATTGCTGTTTAACGATGTGTTTTGAAGCTGTTTTTGGATAATTTGAAGCGGCCCGGTTATGTATCTAATAATGAGTGATGATACAATTGAAAGTACAATGATTGAAAGCAAGTAAATGTTAAAGAGCCTTACTGTAAACTCTTGAATTTCTTGATTTAACTCGCGCTCTTTTGAAAAATAGCCCAAATGCAAAATAAGCGGCTCGTTGTTTGAATTTACCAAACTGTAGGCCGATAAAAATGGCAACGTTCCAACCTGTTGATTGAGTAGCAGAAGTTGGTTTTGAGAGCGCTGGTCTATTAATTGGTGTTTTACATCGCCATGAAGAATAGGCGCCAAAATTCCTTGGTTGTAAAGTGATTGTTGGGTAGAGTAAAGCAGCTTTCCATGCTGATTAAAAATATCGATGTCTGATTCAAACAGCACCGATAGTTGGGTTACAAAGTCTTGATAATCAGAGTTTACGTTGTTGTTAAACTGCTTGCTTATTTTCTTGAGTTTGTTAGAAATGGTTGTGCCCGCTTCTGATTCGTATTTGACAATACTACTTCTAACAGTAAAAACGCCAAGAATTGAAAATGAAAGAGCAATGGCGCCAAACATTCCTATAACCACACGCTCTCTTAG
>JAGQWA010000001.1:7883-40777 GCA_020437725.1 Bacteroidota bacterium
TGGTAATGAAACCGTTTGTTTGTGCTTAATAGACCATCTCAATAAACCCAAACCTTTTAAAAGCAAAACAAAAACCGCCAAAAGGGTAAAGAAAAATCCAAAGGCGCTAAACCATTGAAAGAATGTGAGAGACTTGGGCCAAACATACACCACAAAACGCTCGTCAACCTTTTGAACGTGAACACTAGGAATAGCAGCTGCCCGCTCTTCTGAAATGTCTCCTTCAATGTTGCCATTTTTCAGCTCGTGGTTTAGAAACGAAGCATAATGGTATTCATTAAGCACATTATCGTCGTTGTTAATGCTTAGAAGTAATTCTGGATATAGGCTTTTGTCAAAGGCTAATTTTTCTCTTAGTTCAAAACCCAAATAGCCCAGCATTTCATTTTTAACGCTGTTATACAGCGGAATTACACCAGCATAATGCAACAAGCCAGATTGATCGTGAATGCGATAAAAATGTTCGGAAATTCCAACTCCAGCCGTGTTGCACAGCTCGTTTATTTTTTCAAGCCTTACTCTGTCGGCAGAAGATGGCCTGTGAAAGGCATGCGTATGAAAATCGAGGTTATACCTGCTCAGATAAGGCGGCAGATATACTTTTTCAATTCGTTTTTTTATGACTTCTCTAAAAACAATGGGGCTTTTAAAATAGTTGATTACGTACTCGTCGTCAACTATTTGTTCTTCAAGGCTTTTAAGAATAAATTCAGTTGCGGTATCATCGGTTTTTACCAAGCGGGTGCTAACCAAGTGCTTGTCGGCATTAAGTTTAATGGAATGAAAATGCTCTAGTGGCCAAACAAACAGAATTGAAATAAAGCCAATTTGCAGAAGCCTTGGGTTGCTGTATGAAAGTTTTTTGAGGCTAACAAAAACAAGCGCGTGTAATAAAAATGGAAATAAACCATACCAAAAAGGAAGTTTTAGCCATACCAAACCAAAAACAAGAATGGCTGAAAAACAGGTAGTGGCAATAAATGAACCGGCTTTTTTAAACCATTTGGTTTTTAATTGTTTCCATTCGTTTAATAGCAAATAGCCAATAAGCACCAGAAATAAATAGGACAACAGGCTATACCAATTAAAATTGGTGAGTTGCGATATTGATAAAGGAATTTTGGCATTGAAATTCAACTCATAAATGAGCCAAAATGCCCATGTGGCGGTAAGGAAGAAAACCAGTTGTTTCCAAAGCAGTAGTCTTGGTTTTGCCAAACGTTTTGGTGCGTTGATTTTAAAAAGTAGTGGCAACAAGAAATTGATAACCACCAAATCGCCAAACGTTAAATGAAATATTCTTCCAAAGAATAATTGTGAGCTGAACAAAGTGGTGTTAAACAACAATGCGGGGGTATGCCACCACCAACAATACAAGAAAAGTAGCCAGGCAAGCACAAGTACTTTTGGGCTCACCGCCTTTTTTTTACTAAGGGTTTTATTACTGAAGTAAACCAATAACAGCAAACAGACCAATCCTAATGTTATATAGAAACCCAGCACTTCTTCAAACAAAAACGAAATACCAAAAGCATATTGGCCACTGCCAAGTTTGGCTACATATTGAGACGATGATGGAGAAGTTATTTCAACGTGTTGTGAGAGCCACGGCACAAGCGCCAATGTAGATTGCAAGTATTCGTTTTCAATTTCGAAATGGGTTTGTAATGGCACAGCAACAATTAACCGTAATGAATTGGTGGAGCTTTGGCTGGTAAAGAGCAAATACGAGCCATTGGCGGTTGAATGAAAAGTGGGTCTGTAAAACTCCTGATAATAGAATGGGGGCTCTAGCAAATCGGTGTTCCAAAACACTTTTTGCTCTCCATCCATTACAAAAAACAATAGGTTATATGTTGCTGCCAGTTGTCTTAAACCATCTTCGCCTTGCTGGCTAAAATGTTCAAAAAGGACATCTACTGACTTTTCTTTATGGCTTATTTGCTTTTGAACATAACTAAACTCTAGGTATTTAACCCACGGTGAGAAAATGTGTTTGTTTAAGTAAGGCGATGCCACGAGCACCAAAAAGGGCAGTAGAATAATTAGCTGCTTTGCCGAAACACGTTTTTTCAACCGATATAGTTTAAGGCTGCTTATCTAACAAATCGTTGTAGATAACCTGCAAAATATCGGTTCTAATGTTCATGTCGGCCAGTTTGTGGTTTTCTTGAGTTGGATACACCCTGTTTGACAGAAAAACATAAGTGAGATTATACGCTGGATCAGACCAAACCACGGTTCCCGTAAAACCTTGGTGGCCAAAGGTTTTTGGGCTTGCTTCTTTAATGGTTGGCGAGCCTTTGTCAGGATTGGTTTCTGGTTTATCAAAGCCCAACCCTTTGCGGTTATTGTCGTATTGTTTAGAGGTAAAAAGCTCAACCACTTCAGGTTTTAAAATGTCAACACCCGCATAATTTCCACCATTTAAAAGCATTTGCATGTAAACAGCCACATCCCAACTAGTTGAGAAAATGCCTGCGTGGCCACCAACACCACCCATCATAGCAGCGGCAGGGTCGTGCACATAACCGTGTATGGTTCTGTGCCTAAAATAATTGTCAATTTCAGTCGGCACAAGCTGCGATTTATGAATGCTTTGGGCCGGATTATACCTTGCCTGCATTCCTAAGGGTTGATAGACTTCGTTATACAGCGCTTGGTCAAAAGGCATGTTATAGAGTTTCTCTATAATTTTTTTAATGTAGAAATAGCCTAAGTCGCTATACAAATATTCTCCGCGCTTTTTAAGCGGTGTTTCGTTCAGGGTTTTCATCATTTCATCAACCACTTGTTTGTTTACAAATAGCGAATCAGCCACCTGAAGCGAGAAGAAACTGTTTGGCGCGTAACAATAATTGCTATCGCAAACGCCTTGTTCAGTTAATGTGAGTTTATAAAATGGAATCCATGCCGCCAAACCAGATTGGTGAGCCAGTATTTCTCTAAGAGTTAGCTTGCCTTTGTCTTTAGAAACTTCTTTGCCTAAATAATGCTTAAGTGTTTGGTCTAAGTCTATTCTTCCTTCGTTGTAGAGTTTCATTACCAATGCGGTCGATGCCATTATTTTGGTAATGGAAGCCACGTCATACAAATGGTTGTTTTGAACCGAGATAGCACCTTCGTCATAAGTGTGGTTACCAAATGATTTTTGGTAGATAACACGATTGTCTTTAGCCACTAAAATTTGGCAACCTGGGGTGGCTTCGGCCCTAATGGCCTTTACGGCGATGGAGTCAATTTCAAACAGCTTTTCACTACGCAGCCCAACATGCTCAGGTATACCCATTCTTAGTTTGTTAGTGTGGTTGTAGGTAAGAGAAGTTCCAACTTTATAAAGTTCTGGAATAGAGCATGGAAGAACGCCTTTTGGAGAAATGGCGCCCGCAATTATTTCGGCAGCAACAATATCAAAAGCTTTAATGCTTTCAAAGGCCTGTATAACTGCATGTGGCTTCTTAAAAAGTTTAAGCGCATAAGGGGTCGAAAAATTGACCAGAATCACTTTTCTAGATTCAATAAGCTTGTTTATAAGAACTATGTGGTTTGTGTCAAGGTCAAAATTGTTCTCCACGGCGTAAGAAGTAAGCCAATGCAGACTTACTACCACTGGCCCATCAGCACTAATACTGTCTATTTTTCTTAAAAGCCCAGTGGTGTCTTCATTAAAAGCTACATTAAGGCTACCTGTGGAAATGTAGTTGTTAAGTGATTGATGAAACACTTGATTTGGCTCGTAAAATGAAACCGATACTACTTTTTCGCCATTTGGCTTAAGCGGTAGCGTTTGTTTCTCATTTCTCAATAGCGTTATCGCGTTTTCAGCTACGGTGTAGTTAAGCAGGTTGTTTTTGCCAATATTTAAATCTGAATAAAGCTTTGTTGATTCTAACTTGTCTATTTCTAGGCAGCTCCATTTTTTTACTTGTAACACCCTTCTAACGCGATCATCTAAGTCTTTCATTAACAAAGTGCTGTCGGCAATGGCGTCTTTTATGGCTTTAATAGCTGCGGGAATGTTTTGTGGAAAGAGCATAATGTCGTTTCCCGCCAAAAGGGCTTTAATGTCAATTTCTTTGCTTTTGTAGTAATTGGTAACACCACCCATACTTAGCGCGTCTGAAAAACAAAGTCCTTTAAAGCCAAGTTCGTCGCGCAACAATTGGCCAGTTATTCTTTTAGACATTGATGCTGGCTTATTCTCAGAATCATCAAAAACGGGAACTTGAATATGTGCACTCATTACACCTCCGCAACCCGCGTCAAACACTTCTTTAAAAGGATATAAATCCACATCCCTTAGCAGTTCTTCGCTGCGCTCTATGGTTGGTAAGTCTTTATGAGAATCTACATGTGTGTCTCCATGGCCAGGAAAGTGTTTAGCTACTGCCAAAACACCTTCATCTTGTAAACCATGGGCGTACATAATGCATTTTCTTGTCACGTTTTTCTTGTCGTCGCCAAATGATCTAACGTTTATAACCGGGTTGTTTGGGTTCGAATTCACATCAGCAACGGGCGAGAAGGATACATTTACCCCAAGTTGCCGTAGTTGTTTACCCATTTCTCTTCCATAGAGATACACCAGCGAATCATCACTTATTGCACCCAAAGTCATTTGCTTCGGATATCTAATTACACTATCAAGCCGCATTGAAGGGCCCCACTCGGCATCCATTGCCACCATTAAAGGCAAACGAGTTTCTTTTTGAAATTTCTTAAGCCACTCAACCTGTTTTACGGGGTGCCCTTTCATAAAAATGAGCCCACCAACTTTGTGGTTTTTTATAGCCTTAATGGTTTCTTGAAAAGTTTCTTCTTGCCGAGGAGTAACTGGAATCATAAACAACTGTCCTATTTTCTCATCGAGCGATAATGTGGACAAAAGGCTATCTACATTATTTTTTTCAGAGAAAATATTGGCTTGGTGCTGTGTAGGTTTTTTGCACGAAATGCTGGTTAAAAGCAGGGTAACGAACAAAAACAAGTAGGTTATTATTTTTCTCATGAAGATTTCCAGATATGAATTAGATGGGATTTTAATCCAAATTTGTTCCAATTTTAAGGGATAAATTACGTCAAGCTTATACTATGAAATCCACACACAACGCGCTTTTGAGTATTTGTAAACTCGGCTTTACTATCCTTTTGGTTGCCCTTAGTGGCCGCATTTTTTCTCAAGACCACGCCCTTGAGCGGCTTTATGTTCGGGGCGGAATGAATGTAAACTACATTCTACAAGATTCTTTGTTTGATGAAAACAACCCGCGTCCGTTTTTTGGAACAGGCTACGGCATAAGTCTGGCTGACGGTTATATCTTGAATTTTGGACTTGGTTTGCAGCAATACGGGGGGCGTTCTAGTTTAAATTCAGTTTACCAAACGCTCACCTATGCAGAGGCGCCAATAGCGATTCGCAGAGTTTTGCCGGGCGGGTTTCAGTTTGGGGCAGGGCTTTCGTTACAATCTAACCTTAACGACTTTTCTAGAGTTACCGGAGTGCACACCTTGCTCGATTCTAACATTTATGGCTTTGGTCCAGCGCGCCTGCACCTCATGGCCAATGTTGAATTGGAATTTCCTATAACCCCACTTATAAATATTTATGGCGCTGGCTCTTATTCGGTTAGTCAATTCTCAACCGAGCACACTAAACCTAGGTTTTTAACAGCATCTGCTGGCGTTAGGTTAAATTTATATGGAATAACCAATTTGGTTTCAAAAGAATCGGGCAAGCAAACGGAGCAAGAAGCATTGTTTCTTTCTATGTATCAAAAAACCATTTATGTGGTGCTTTACGACATGAAACCCCAGGCCGAATACTACGCAACCAGGGGTGATTCTGCACTCGCAAAACAAATTATAGAAGATGCTGTGATAAAAAACGATGCTTTAATAGAGCAGTTTAGCGCACTTTATAAATTCGGTACACCAAAATTCATTTACAGTTCTGAGCTTGCTAAACTTAGAAGTGGAGAAGATGTTAAATGCATATTGAGCATTAAAGAAAACACGAGCACAATTGAGCCCGTTGCCAACGGGTTTGTATGTCTTTATCCTGGAAATGTGTATGTTAATAAAAACGCTGTAAGTCGCGAAGGCTACTATTACTTCGATAAAATGGGAGAAAAGCTGGGTTATCCTTTTCCATCAATTCCAAAAACGGTTAATAACGATCTAGTTGATGTAAAAGAAGTGGTGCAACGAATTAACCAGCAAACCATTAGGGCTTATTATAGCCTACAAAATGACGCTGGGTAAGTACTCGTTCATGAACTCATTATAGAACTCAAAACTTCCCATTACCGAAAACAACAAAAGCAATAAAAAGATGAATTGAGACCACCAGCTCAATTTATCCCTAACCAGAAGTTTGTTTACCGCAATCACAAAACCCCCAATGGTTAAAATAGAGCCAGCTTGGTAAGAGCGTGTTATAAGTGCAACCACCACCGATATACTAATGGCGAGCAGTAAATACCTATACCAAACGCGTTTGCTAAGTACTAGGAATTCTTGAGAAGCCAAAACGGCCAACGAACCAGATATGAAAAGTAAAATGCAAATGACCAAAATGGTAGCAATTGCCAGAGTAGGCCAAGCGTAGTGGGCATCAACCGAAAATGAATTTAGCATTTGCATATTAAAATCATAACCTGAATTAAAGGCTACAAAACCGGTCCAAATAAGAAAATAGGTAATTAAAAACCCGAGCAGGTTTAAAAGTACCAAACGAGCAGGTTTGGTATAACTGGTAACAATGGTTAGCATGTTTAAAAGTAAAAACAAAATAGCCCAGGGGGTAAACAAGGCAGCCACCATAAGAAAAACCCCTGAAAAGAAAATTCGCTCATCAGGGTTTTCATTTTCATTGCTACCAATTAGTCTGTTGAATGAAATTACTAAAAAGGCAACGCCTAATTGTAAATCAACTCGCTGAGCGGTGAATGGAACTAAGCCTGAAGAAATGATGAAAAAAGCTGCGGGCGTAAAGCTAGATCGGGCAGCCAAGCCATTGTTTGTTAGCGTGTTATTAAACACAATTGCAGCAACCCAACTGGCTAAAACATTAATAATGAGCCAGGTAAAAACATATCCAGTAGATATTTCTGAGCTAATTATGGCCCATCGTTTAAACATTGAAGCCGTAATAAGCTCAAAGTCTGGATTAAAAAATCCACCTAAACGAACCACAATGGCCAAAAGCAAAAGGCTAATAAAAACCGCCGGGTGATTTGTTTTAAAAATCTGAATCAAAATCTCTGTGCAATGGCAATTACTATCGGCAACATTAAGCTTTATTGGCTACAATAATTGACCATATTTGCAGTTTTAAGCTCAAAATCAAATTAGCAGTTTGAAGTCAGTTTTCAAGGCGTTTTTCCTTGTTCTTATAACCTTTTGCACAGCCACAGCCCAAACCAACCAGGGCTTTACTGTGTATGGCCTTGCTATTGACGAGTACGAAAAACCCTATAGCCAAGCCCTCATAACCATTGCTGGCAGCATTACCCGAAATGAGTTTTGTAATGACGATGGTGAGTTTACAATGGTTCTTAAGCCCGAAGAAACTGTGGTTTTCGAGTTACAGCATCTAAGAGCCCAACACGGCTTTGCTTTGAGATACACCACCGGAAAGGCCGGCGAAACCGACTCTGTAATACTCGTGGTTAAAAGTCGTGGCAACTTCATTGATCCAGTAACCATAATGGAAGCAGGACAAAAAGATGATGTTACGCAAATTGAAATTGACATTGAAAACATCCAAATTCCTAATCCAAGTGGCGATGTGGCCACCATTATAAAAACACTTCCGGGCGTATTTTCTAATAATGAGCTAAGCACCCAATATTCAGTTAGGGGCGGTAATTACGATGAAAATCTGGTGTATATTAACGGAATTGAAATTTATAGGCCTTTCTTAATTCGCTCTGGCCAACAAGAAGGTTTAAGCATTGTAAATACCCAAATGATTGAGAGTATTTCGTTCTCAGCAGGTGGTTTCGATGCATCTTATGGAGACAAACTCTCATCTGTTTTAGATATTACCTACAGAAAACCAAAAGAGCATGGCGCTCTGTTTGAAGGCAGTTTGCTTGGTGGTTCGGCAACAGTATTTGGCAAATCAGACAATAATCTGTTCACCTATATGCTATCTGGCAGGTATCGGTCAAACCAATACTTGCTTAATTCTCTAGATGTGCAAGGCTCATATAGACCCGTGTTTGCTGATGTTCAATCATACATTTCTTACAGAACTACTGAGCACGAAATTGGGCTTTTGAGCTATTATGGCAAGAACAGGTATTTGTCTGTTCCAGAATCTCAACAAACCAAGTTTGGAACGGTTAAAGAAGCATTTCAAATTGATGTGTATTACGACGGCCAAGAGCTAACCCAATACAACATGTTGCTTAATGCCTTGGTGTGGAATTATACTCCTTTCGACCATATAAAAATCAACTTTTCGTCGTCGTTTTACACGGCAAATGAAAGCGAACAGTACGATGTGCTTGCACAATACTTTTTAAGTCAATTAGACAATAGAATTGGATCTGAAGGGTTTGGCGACCCGCGCTATACACTAGGAGCTGGCTCATATTTAAACCACGCACGCAACTTTCTTAATGCGTATATTTTTAATGTTCAGCACAATGGAAAAATAAAAAAGAACCAACACACTTTTAAATGGGGTGCGCGCTTCCAGCATGATATTATTGATGATAAATTGGTTGAGTGGCGTTATTTGGATTCAGCAGGGTATTCAGTGCCAAGAACTGGTGGCAAAACCCTAGAACTGGCTGAAGTTGTAAAGACCGATATTGACCTAAGAACCAGTCGATTTCAAGCTCATTTCCTTGACAATATTGTTATTAACAAGGAGAACAACTTAAGACTAAATGCTGGGGTTAGGGCCAATTACTGGAGTTATAACAACCAGTTTTTGGTTTCACCACGAATTAGTTTTGGCTACGAGCCCAATCGCGCCTACAACGTTCAACAGCTAAACGACCATGGAGATTCAGCCGAGTATAAGAGAAACATTAAGCTAAAAGCCGCAACGGGGTTGTATCAACAACCGCCATTTTACAGAGAATTAAGATCAAAAGATGGCCGAATAATTCCAGATGTTAAAGCGCAGCAATCGTTGCATTTGGTTACTGGTGCCGAATGGAATTTTGAACTGTGGCAACGCGAAACCCCATTCATCTTTAATGTTGAAGCCTATTATAAATACCAGTGGAATATGATTCCTTACGAGATTGAAAACGTAAGGATTAGGTATTTGCCAGAATACACCGCAACAGGCTCAGTAACGGGTATTGACATGCAAGTAAATGGGGAGTTCATTCCTGAATTACCATCCTGGTTTACCTTGAGTTTAATGCGTGCTCGCGAAGACATTATTGGCGATACCTATGTTGATACTGCTGGCATAACCCAAGAAATTGGAAGCCTTCCAAAGCCTACCGATCAGCGCTATTCTTTCAACATTTTATTCCAAGATTTCCTTAAGAATAACGAAGATTATCGTGTGCATCTTAACTTGGTTTATGCACATGGGTTGCCATTTGGCCCGCCGGGATTTCCTGAGTACAGAAACTATTTGCGAATACCACCTTATAGAAGGGTTGATGTGGGTTTTACCAGATTGCTTTACGATAGAGAAACGTCAATTTCGCCTAATAAGTGGCTAAAAAAAACCAAGCGAGTTTACCTAAGTGTTGAGCTGTTTAATGCCTTTGGAATTAGAAACACCATTTCGTATTTGTGGGTGCGCGATATATACAATCGCGGCTATGCTGTGCCAAGTTATCTAACTTCTAGAAGGATAAATTTGCAGCTTAGAATTTCCATCTAATGTTTAACAAGAAAACCCTAATTCTAGGCGCCAGTTCTAACCCCAATCGTTATTCTTATATGGCGGCTAATAAGTTGCAAAACCACGGACACTCTATTGTTGAAGTAGGTAGAAATAACCCCGAAATTCCTTCAGAATCAGACATTCATACAGTTACCATGTACTTGAATAAAGTGCATCAAAAAGCATATGAAAACCAAGTTCTGGCTTTAAAACCACAAAGGGTAGTGTTTAATCCTGGGGCTGAAAATCCCGAATTTGCAAATGAGTTAGAGAAAAATGGAATTGAGGCCATAAACGCTTGCACCCTTGTAATGTTAAGCACTAATCAATACTAGATATGAAGAATAGAATTACTGAACTCTTCGGAATTGAATACCCAATTATTCAAGCTGGAATGATTTGGTGTAGTGGCTGGGAATTGGCTTCGGCCGTTAGTAATGCTGGTGGTTTAGGCATAATTGGTTCAGGATCTATGTATCCTGATGTGCTAAAGGAGCACATTCGAAAATGCCAGGCAGCAACCACAAAGCCATTTGCCGTAAATATTCCCCTTATTTACCCTGATATTGACAAGCACGTAGAAACCATAATTGAAGAGCAAGTTCCTATTGTTTTTTCTTCTGCCGGAAACCCAAAAACTTGGACCGCCAAACTTCATGAGCACGGAATTAAAGTGGTGCATGTAGTATCAAGCGCCAAGTTTGCTCAAAAGGCAGAAGCAGCTGGAGTTGATGCCGTAGTTGCTGAGGGTTTTGAAGCTGGTGGACACAACGGGCGCGAAGAAACCACCACAATGGTGTTAATTCCTGGGGTGTGCCAAGCGGTAAATATTCCGGTTATAGCTGCAGGTGGCATTGCTAGCGGAAAAGCCATGTTAGCGGCAATGGCTCTAGGTGCAGAAGCGGTTCAAATTGGAAGCCGATTTGTGGCAAGCAAAGAATCATCAGCCCATCAAAACTTTAAACAAACAGTTATTGAAACGGGTGAGGGTGGTACGCAGCTTTCACTTAAGCAGCTTACGCCGGTAAGGTTGGTTAAAAACGCCTTTTTTAATCAAGTTGCCAAGGCCGAATTACGCGGCGCATCTAGTGATGAACTAAAGGAAATTTTAGGAAGAGCCCGCGCCAAACGCGGCATGTTCGAAGGCGATTTAGTAGAAGGAGAACTCGAAATTGGCCAAGTTGCTGGTACCATAAATCAAGTTTTATCAGCCAAAGAAATAGTTGATGAAATTTGGGCGGAGTTTAAGCAAGAGCAAAAAAGAATTGCAGGTTTCATTTAAACCGAAAGCCTCTTTATTCTCACTTTAATTAAGAGCACAACCAATGCGCAAATAAGCAACACCAATGCGCCAAATACTAAAAGTAATTGCAATTGGAAACCAGCTGAATTAAAAGGAACCAATTGGGCTGAGTTTTTAACGATCATGCCAGCCACTACCGCACCAATGGGTAGGCTAATAAATGCAGCCATCAATAGTTTTATGGCTGCAATTTTTTGGAAAGGAAGTGCAATTTTTCCAACCCCATAGCCCAAAAAGAAGAGTTGCATTATTTCGGTTTTACTGCTGGCAATGCTTAAGTAAACCACTAAAAGCAAAATAATAATGCTAAGCGCACAAACAATTATTCCGTTTAGCCAAACATAAAAACTGCTGTAGTTAATCAAATTGGTAAGGGCTGCCTTGGCGCCATCGCTCTTTGAGATTTCGTATTGGTTTTCTTCAAAAAATGAACCTATATCACTGCTCAAAGGGTTTTTGAGTTTTAAGAGAAGCTGCTCTGGTAGTTCGCTTTTTGAAACGCTGCCTAGTGTTTCATTTCCCCAATTTACGAATGATTCAGGGGTAAGAAGTGTGTTTATTCTATCAGAAAAACCCACCACCTTGCCTTGTAGTTTGTGCGAGCCTTTTGGCCCCTTAACTTCCAGATTAAACACAAAAAGCTTAATCATACCTTCGGTAACCTGCGGCATGCCTTGGCTTTGGGCAAAGCCAAAATTGTAGAGGTCTAAATAGGAGCGAGGAATAATAGCCGGCACGTATTTATCGCCTTCTTTCCACTTAAAGTTGGTTGTGTCAACATCTAAAAAAGCATTGGGCAGCGATTCTAAAAACAGTAAAGTTCTAAAGTCTTGGTGCCCCATTCCCTTGGGTGGCTCAATAACAATTCTGAAAAGAGTAGGATTAAACGCGCCCACCCGATCTACAAAATCTTGGTTTTGTATGTTCTTTATTTCTGCGTTGGTAAAGCCGTTGGCGTTAGGGTTGCTCATGCTGGCAACCGTATTTATGGGTTTTGTTACAGAAATATAATATTCGTGATGAACATCGTGGTGTTGGCTGTTGGCCTTGTTGTAAAGCAAATAGAAATGCGTGCTAACATAGGTTTGGCCCAAACCAAGTATAAGCACAATTATGAGCAAAACCGTTCGCCACAGCGGGTATTGCGAACCAACCACTTTATGAACCAAATTAGATTTCATAAGCTTTAAATGAAGGGTGATTGGTTGAATGGTGCGTGGTTAATACAACTGATGCGTTTTGCTTTTCAGCTTCGTTTAAGATTAATGTTAAAGAAGCCGAGGTTGAATCATTATCTAAATGACTAAA
Source organism: Bacteroidota bacterium (assembly GCA_020437725.1). Classification (GTDB taxonomy): domain Bacteria; phylum Bacteroidota; class Bacteroidia; order CAILMK01; family JACPUW01; genus JAGQWA01. The sequence continues at coordinate 20,360 of JAGQWA010000001.1, forward strand.
AGGCTCATCGAGCAATAGAAATGCAAATGGTTGGCATAGTGCCCTTATAATGGCCGCACGTTGCCTTTGCCCAAACGAAGCGGTACTGGCTTTTTGGTGTAAAACAGAATTTATACCGAGCTGTTCTGCCATTTCGGCAATTTCCTGTTCAGTTTTATGCTTTGTTAATGCGTTTTTAAGCTCAATATTTTCTTTAAGCGTAAGGTTTTGAAACAAGCCCAAACCTTGTGGTACACAACTTAGTACAGACGATCTTAATGATGAAAGTTGCTGATGATTAGCCGTTTTGAGCGAAATGCCGCCAATGGTAATATCTCCTGAATAGGATTTTAACGCTCCAAAAAGACAATTAATTAAGGTTGATTTTCCTTTGCCCGATAGCGCTTGAAACTGGAAATGCGATCCAGAATCAATTTCAAAGGATTGATTCCAAACGCCAGAATTAAGCACATATTTTTCTGGTAAATAGGAAGGAACTACGTTTTGTAACTTCAGTTTTTGTGGCAAGAAAACCCGTTATTTAGTAAGTATTGGCCAACTAAAGAACGGATCTATTGTTTCGAAATTGCTGTCGAAAGCCTTTAACAAATCAGCCAAAACATTGCCAGCAGACTCGCCTGGAGTCATTTTTAAAACCAATTTTGATGTAAGACCAGAGCCGGTCATTTCAATTGCTTCAAACCTTTCTAGCATGGCCAAGTAAGCATCAGCCATTTGGCCTGCGTGGTTTTTAAGCTGTTCGGTTTCTTCTTTTACTTTCTTTTTTTCTACTTCAACTATTTTATTTGAAGCAACCGAATCGGCCTTTGTTTCCCAGGCCAAAGTATCTGTAACCCGCTTAGAACGTGCATTAAGGCTGTCAATGAGCACTTTACTTATTCTTTTTGCCATTACTTCTTTCATATCTGCTCGCGCTTTTTGGCTAAAGTCGCCAACATGCAAAGAAGAGCTCATAAAAGCATTGCCTTGTTGCAGGGCCGTGGCAGCAGAATTGGCAGAGAAATTTTCTTTTACTCCACCATTTTTAACTGATTTAACTACTTCAGGATCAGTTGAAAGCACCACAACTTTTTCGTTCATATTGGCATAAACAGGTTGGCGGGTATCTGGAAGCCTAAACATTGGCACCTCGTAGTAACCCAAGCTATCGCTCTTTGGCGTTTTAAGCACTGATTCTATCATTTTTCTCATCCATTCGCCATCTTTAAAGCCAGCTACCAAATGCACATGGTTAAAGAACGAGTCGTATTTGGTGGTTTCGGTTGTAGTTATCATTCCACCTTTAAATGTTTTTTCGCCAGTTGCTTCAGAAACAATGGTGTCTTTAAAGTCGCTCCAAACAGTTTTTGGGTATTTTTTCTCTATTTCTTTTTCGTCTCTGCCACTAAAAGAGAATAAAACATCACCTGCAAAGGCGTTGGTAACAACCGAGAAATTGGTGTCGTTTTTTTCTTTGAACCCAGCGTAAAAAGCTGAGTCGAAAGGCATCATGCCTGCAAATTGCTCCATGGCATAATTCGCAATTCCAGGAAGGTTAACCGCAATTCCGGCATTGGCAATAGATTCTTTAGGAATATAGTTGAAAAGCTCTGGGTTTATTTTAGAATTAAGCAAGCCTAATTGATTGTAAAGATCTTGTAAACCCTGGTTAAGTACATTTTCGGTTTCTATGGTTATATCATTATCGTTAAGGTTCATGAACATTAGATTGTAGCTGCCAGTTAGGTCTAAATTTTTAGACATGTTTTTGAACATTGATGGCTGCAAATTCATGTAACTATTAAATGATAGCATGGCGCTAACGTCTTGATGTTTGGCCATTAAAGCATTGTAGTTGTCTTTGCCTTCAATAGACTTTCTGTCTTTAGAGAATAAATAGTAAAAGTCAGTTGCAATGCTATTGGCTATGGCTTCGTCTAATTTTATTTTAAACAATCCTTTTTTAGTAACGGGAACATATCGAGGGTATTTGCCTCGGTTATCGGTATTTTCTTTTCTAAAGTAATAGGCTATTTCATTGTTCCAAACCCAAAACTTATTTTGGCCCATATCAGCCACATAAACCTCAGTTCCACGCAATTCTTTCACGGTTTTCTTAAAAACAGAATCTCTTGTTTTTTTAACCGTATCGGTTTCAGTGTAAACAAAATATTCAACCGGAATATAGAAATCGCGTTTAATGTCTACAGAAAAGGTATCGGTTAATATGGTATCGATGCCACTATATCCGAGCGAAATTTCTTTTAAGAATTTATTAATGTAGTTACCAAAGGTTTTTGGGTTGAGTACCTCTGCAACGGCGGCAATGGTAGTCATGTTGTATTCGTCTTTTGCTGGCGCCGACTTGAATGCGTTTGTGTCTAACTCAATATTAATTTGGTGGTTTTTGGCGTAAACAAATACGTTTTGGTTAAGACGAAGACCCGTGTTTGAAGGTCGGGCAGCCATGTCTTTAAGCACTTCGAGCGTTAAGTCTCTGCGGGTTTTTAAAGTATCGTTTATGGCCTTAATAAAACCGTAAGCTTCATTGTCAAATAAACCGCTTTTGTTCATTATGCTTTTAATGTCGATAGCTACTAGAGCATCAACATCTTCAGGAATGTACGAAGCCGTTTTTGGCTCGTGTTTGCATGATGAAAATAGTACGGCTAAAACGCCAACAAGCATTAAGAAATTCAATTTTGATTTCATAATTAACATACTGCCTTGCTTAAAGAGGGCGGCAAATTACTGAATAATGGATTATGTACAGGTTAAGAACCGAATTAGCTCCCATTTCAATATGGCCAAATCTATAATTGAGTAGATTTAGCCGCTTACTGGCTGGTTAGAATTTAGAATAGAATTCAGGAGGGAGTAGGAAGAATGCAGAATTTGATAAGGGGGTAACGTGAATTAGGTCTTGGCTCTCGCTCTCATTCCCGCTCTGATTTATGGTTAAGGGATAAGGTTAAAACGTTGTAGAAAGAGACATCGTCGCTCTTATTCTTTGCAATCGCTCTGAAATTGTTGGTTAACGCTAAACGGCCGATGGGAAAGGCCAAAGCATGGTAGAAAGTGATACCATCGCTCTCACTCTCCTTCTCACTCTGTTAAAAGAGTGCCCAGAGCGGGATTTGAACCCGCACGTCCTAACGGACACATGACCCTCAATCATGCCTGTCTACCAATTTCAGCACCTGGGCAAATGGGGCGCAAATATAGAATTGTGGTTGGAGTGATAAACATTAGAGGCATTTTTCTGCAAGTTTGAAGAAAATAGAGAACTCAATAGATTTAGAACCATGCCTCCATTCTTAGAATACACCACACAATTTGCACTAAGCATTGGATTCTGCTTACTTTCTATTTGGCTTTTTTAAAGAGCCCAAATTGGATAAAAAACTGGATGAACACTCAACGAAAGTGGAATGGCTTTTTTACAAATGGCAAGAATCCAGGTCTTCTTCAGCTTATCGAAACGCTCCACGTAATTTTCACACGTCTGATATTAGCCAGTTGGATTGTATCAGCATTCATTTATGCGTTGCATGCTGTATTCCACTTTGAATTTCTTAAAGAATAAACCCAAAGCAGCGAGAGACGTGAGAATGAGAAAGATGATAAAGCTCCGCATTCTACATTCTCCCTTCTCCCTTCTAAATTCTACATTCTATCATCTACCTTTTTTGCATTTAGTTTCATAAGCTTTTCTTTGCCGTGCCTTTTTAAAACCTAGACCTTATGTCTATTATAGTTGAAAATCTGAGTAAACACTACGGCACCCAAAAAGCAGTAGATAATATCTCGTTTAAAGTGGAGTCTGGCCAGATTTTGGGATTCTTGGGCCCCAATGGTGCTGGTAAAACCACCACCATGAAAATGCTCACTTGCTACATTGCGCCTTCGGGAGGAAATGCTACCGTTTATGGCAAGTCAATTAAAAATGACCAAGAAGCCGTAAAAAAGAGCATCGGTTATTTGCCTGAGCATAACCCACTCTATTTAGACATGCCAGTTATTGAGTACCTAGAGTTCTCAGCGGCTATGCAAGGTGTGCCTAAATCGCAGATTAACCAGGCAGTAAAAAACATGCTAGTAACCTGTGGGTTAGGTGCAGAAAAACACAAGAACATTGGAGAGTTGTCAAAAGGATATCGTCAACGTGTTGGGCTGGCACAAGCCATGATCCACGATCCTGATGTGCTAATTCTAGATGAGCCCACCACGGGTTTAGACCCAAACCAGATTATTGAAATCAGGAAACTGATTAAGGAAATAGGTCAAAAAAAGACCGTTATTTTCTCTACCCATATTTTGAGCGAGGTTGAAGCCACTTGCGATAGGGTAATGATAATAAACAAGGGCCGAATTATTGAAGACAGCACGCCAGAGCTAATTCGCAAAAAGGCAACTGGTGGTGAAGTGCTTCATATTACCATAGAAGATGCACCAAATGCAGATACAGTTATTCAGCAATTGAATACAGTGGCAACTGTTCAATCTGTTACTGAAAAGAAAGAGGCATCAAATGGTTTTGTGGTAGAAAGCAAACCAGAAGAATCATCTAGAAAAGCCGTATTTAAACAATGTGTGGCCAATAATTGGACACTTACCGAAATGCGAGTTGAAGAAACCAGCTTAGAAGACATATTTAGAACCTTAACACGCAACTAACTATAACATGAACAAGATTTGGATATTAACTAAGCGAGAGCTTAAAACCTTTTTCGACTCCCTTATTGCCTATGTGCTTTTGGGTTTGTTTTTGGGAGTTAGCGGCTATTTCGCTTGGCAAATGCAAGGCAATAATATTTTCGACAGAGGCGAAGCCAACCTTATGCCTTTCTTCGATATTGCCTTCTGGACGCTATTCTTCTTCATTCCATTATTAACCATGAGAATGCTTGCTGAAGAAAACAAAACCGGAACCATTGAACTATTGCTAACCAAGTCGGTTACCGATTGGCAGGTAATATTTGGCAAGTTCTTGTCGGTATTTATTCTAATTGCCATTGCACTTCTTCTAACAACACCCTACTATTACACCATTGCTAAATACGGAGAAGTAGATCACGGAGTGGTTGTACTGGGTTACCTATCGTTGCTATTAATGAGTGGAGCATACACGGCTATTGGACTTTGGGTAAGTAGCATTACCAACAACCAAATTGTGGCGGGATTGCTAGCCTTGGTAATTGGCTTAATGTTTCATCTCATATTTGGTGTTATGGCAAGTTCATCATCAGGAATGGTGGGCGATGTTTTGAGTTTTCTCGACATGAGGGGGCACTTTACATCAATGATTCGAGGCGTAGTAGATTCTACCGATTTGCTGTTTTATGGTTCAATCATTTTTATAGGTCTTGTTTTAGCAGAAAGCCAATTGGCCAAAAGACACATTGCTTAAAGAATTATTCCAATGAAATTAAATACAGTTTATACCCGACTTATTTTGATTATCGGAATTGTTCTGTTAATCAACTTTTTTGGTTCGCATTATGATTTTAGGATTGACCTAACTAGCGACCAACGATATACCCTAACCGATGGCTCAAAACGTGTAATGGAAGCGCTTGACGACCCCGTTACCATAAAGGCCTATATCTCAGAAGATGTGAACACGCAGGTGGATAATTACGTTCGCGAGGTGCAAGCCATGCTTGATGAATATGTTGAGCTTTCAGATGGAAATCTCGATGTGGTTTACATAAATCCAAATGGCGACCCCGACCTTGAACAAGAAGCCGTTGAAAATGGGGTTCAACCTCAGCAATTACAATCAGCAAGCGAAGACGAGTTTAGCCTTAAAAAGCTATTTCTGGGTTTGGTTTTTGAGTATGGAAACGAAAAAGAACTGGTAATGCTAAACGGCAATACCAGCATGCTTGAGTATCAAGTTTCAAAAAGTATTAAGAAACTCACATTCGAAAACAAACCTAAAGTGGGCATTTTAGCAGGTCATGGCGAGTCAAGCATGGAACAATTGGCCGTTGTTAAAGACGAGCTATCAATTAATTATGAGCCTGTTGAAGTAAAGCTTGACGGTGAAGGAAACCCACTAGATGGAGTAGATGCCTTAATGATTGTTGACCCGAAAGACTCGTTTAAAAGCCAGGAAATAAAAATGATTGATGCCTTTTTTGAGCAAGGAAAGGGTATTTTATTGGCTTATTCTAACAATACTGCCAATTTATTTACCGGACAAGGAATGGCAAACGACAAGGAAATTGGCCTAAGCTCATGGTTGGCAACCCATGGTGTGGCGGTTGAATCTAATATGATTCAAGACGTGAGTGCCTTTAGGCAAAACGTATTTGCGCAGCCACTATTCTATTTTCCAATGATTACCAATTTTGCCAACCATCCTATTTGCGAAGGTTTAGAGCAAGTAGGGTTGTTTTTAACCAACGAGGTAACCTATTCTGGAAACGACGGAACGTTTACACCCATCATGTTCACTTCTGAACGTTCAGGAAAAGTGCCTTTTCCTACCGCGGTTCAAATGCAAAAGCAATGGTCTGATGCCGATTTTACCCTATCTAATATTCCGGTGGCAGGAGCCTTGCAAAAGAACAATGGTGCTAAAATGGTGGTTGTTGGCTGTGGTGATTTCTTTTCGCTTCATGGCCAAGAAATGGCGCAGTTCGACCAACAATTCTTTTCTCAAACAAACAATTTTGCTTTTGTGCCAAATGCCATGGATTGGCTTACAGGCCAAAACGACCTACTAGTAGCCAGAAACAAAGGCATAACCAACGCGCCACTCGATGAACTTGAAGACGATAAAGTTTCAAGAATTAAATACATGAACTTTTTGGGCCCTGTGTTTTTAGTGGGTTTATATGGCTTTTTGCGTAATAGGGCTAGAAAAGCCAAGCGCATTAAATGGCAAACAATGAATTTGGAAGGATAGGCACTATATTTACCAATCTATTCGCTTAAAACTCTTGTGATTATGAAGCATTTATACCTACTCTTACTGCTGGTAGTTCCTTTTTTAATATCAGCCCAACAACAGTCACTTCCTGGTTCTGCCGCAGCCTTAAGTTTTGCTAGTACCAGCTCAGAAGTAGTGGTAAAAGACCATTCATCGCTAAACCCAACAAAATCCATAACCGTAGAGGCTTGGATTTACCCAACATCATTTGCTACCAATTCTTGGGAGAATACCATTTTTTGCAAACACAATTGGGACCGAGGAAATAAAGGATATGTTCTAAGGGTAGGCGATGGCGGAAAAATTAGCTTCAACCTTTCGTTTGGTGGCACTTGGTACGAAGTGGTTACCCGACAATTATTAAGCACCTATGAGTGGGCACACGTTGCCGGTGTTTACAATGGCGACTCGATAATGGTTTATTTAAACGGTGAGTTGGTAGGCACAAGAACTCAAACAGGTAATATAGATGTGTCTAGTGGTGCACAGGCAAAAGTTGGTGCACTTTCAACCGGAAAAGGAAGAAACTTTAGTGGAATAATTGATGAACTTAAAGTTTGGAATACAGATCTTTCAGACACTTTGATTCAGGATTACATGTGCCAAAAAATTGGAAACAGCCATCCTAAGAAAAACAACTTGGCGCTCTATTATAAAATGGATGATGGAACAGGCTCAACGGTAACCGACTATGGATTGGCTGGTTCTAACGGCGCCATTAACAATTGCAGCTGGGTTCTTTCTGGTGCGCCAATTGGCGATGCTTCTATTCATGCATTAAGAAACAGCAGACTTGGAATGGCAAGCAGTCTTGGAGATTCCGTTTATGTAAATAGAGTCGGTGGAAGCCCAGACAATTTATATTTATACTACATAGCAGATACTACTTGGGGCAACCCATCTTCGGGAATTTCAGCCGATTTTGATTCTAGCCATTACTGGGGTGTTTGGGCCGTAGGTGGAACTAGTCCAACCTTTAATATTCAATATCACTATGGCAATTACAACCTTGTTACCAGCTCTAATGAGTGCGATATTGATTTTTTCACAAAGTCTGGAAACAATGACAGTACATGGGATGTGTTTTCTGCCAATGCAAATCTTGCAGGCGACAGTATTTCAAGATCAGGAACAAAACCAGGCGAATTTATTCTTGGTTTTTATGGAATAAACAAAGCCATTGGAACAAATACCGGCGATTCAACAGCCTGTGTTGACGATAATCTAACACTTCTAGCGCCAGGAAATTCAACCTTTAAATACCAATGGTATAGAAATGGTAGTGCTATAACTAACGCCACCAAATCTACTTATATAGCTAAGGTTTCTGGTAAATACAAGGTGTATGTTGAGCGCGACAAAAACTGCAATTACACCACAAAAGAGTTGAATGTAACAATCAACTCAAGTCCTTCAATTATATTCCCGCAACCATCGGCAATTTGCGAAAACATAAATCAATTATGGCTTACTGGTGCCCGCCCACTAGGCGGAACGTTTATAGGCAAGGGTTTGGTTAAAGACTCACTTTTCTCGCCTTCGTCAGTTTTGGCGGGTAGTTATAATATCAGATACGAGTACAAAGACAAGAAAGGTTGTGTGGGCAGAGATACAATAACAGTTGTTGTTAACGCGCTTCCAAATGTTCGCATTAAATCAACTCAAGGCATGTGCGATAACCTAGATTCTGTGGTATTAACAGAAGGTTTGCCTGCTGGCGGAACCTATTTTGGAACAGGCATTTATAGAAACCAATTCTTTCCTGATAGTTTGCCAAAAAGCAGTGGAATTTTCCCTATTTCATACACCTACACAGATACAAACGGCTGTATGGATACAGCAAAAAACAACGTAAAAGTATTAGGCGCAACAACCTTAAGCGTTCCTGCACCCGATACCATTTGCGCCAATGCCGATAAATTGCGTTTAAGGGTAACTCCTTTTGGCGGAAAGTATAGTGGAAACGGTGTTAGCGGAAATTTCTTCGACCCTGCTGTTACAGGCACAGGCACTTTCTATGCTCGTTATGAGTTTTATAACATTGACAATTGCTTAAGTGCAGACAGTCAAAAAATTACAGTGGTTGGTTTACCTACTGCTTCAGTTGCTGCAAACGACTCGGTTTGTATTAACGCCGATTCGGTGGCACTTTCATCGGGCATGCCAGCTGGCGGCGATTATATGGGTAACGGAATCTCTAATGGTTATTTCCACCCCACAATGGCAGGCAATGAAACTTACACTTATGTTTATGTTGACGGTAACGGTTGTTCAGATACCGCAACAGGTATTATGAAAACACTGGACACGGCATTTTTAATGCTTGGAAGACTTTCAGGAGTTTGTCCAAATGAAATTCCTTATACACTTTCAGCCGTATCGCCAAATGGCGGAATTTATACTGGAAATGGAGTTAGCAATAATGTTTTCGACCCAGCAGCAGCTGGTTCAGGCATTCATAATATAGTTTATAACTATACCAACTCATCAGGTTGTTCATCTACCTTGCAATACACGCAACAAGTGTTTAATCTTGGCAAAGCAACTTTAGATTTAGGCAATGACTTGTGCGAAAACGCATCAGCGGTAAGTATTACCAATTTTTCACCAAGCGGTGGAGCGTTAAGCGGTCTAGGCATTTCGGGTTCAGATTTTGATCCCGCCTTGGCTGGTTCAGGAACACATACCATTACCTATACAGCCAACGATTCAAATAGATGTGAAATTGAAGTAACCGATAATATTACGGTTAATGCTACACCAAGCATTTCATGGGTGGTAAGTAGCTCAGAGTGTGCCTACGATACCCTGTTGAGTATTGAAACTGCCACGCCAACAGGTGGTAATTACAAGGCTGGTGGTAGCTCATCATCAAACTATAACCCAAGCCTTTTTGTGGGAGCGGGTAAAGTAGATGTTAGTTACGGTTATACAGATGCCAATGGATGTTCGGCTCTTGAAGAGCGAACCATTGTAATTAACGCGCTTCCTGCCAAGCCAAGCATTCAGGCCGATGATACAAAACTTACATCGAGTGCAACAACCGGTAACCAATGGTATAGTGTGAATGGAGCCATTTCTGGTGCTAATAGCCAAACCTATGTGCCAGGAAAAAAAGGCAGGTTCTATGTTGAAGTAACCAATGATTCTGGTTGTGTTTCAAAGTCAGATTGGGTGCAGTTTGAAAACCTTTCTACTGGAAACCGCACTAACTCATTTTTAGAAGTTTTCCCTAACCCAACCTCAAACGTTTTCACGATTTCAGGCCTAGGTCATTTTGAAAACGCGACTATTACTGTTTCTACATTAGATGGAAGAATAGTTGAAACTATTACCACCGAACATGATCAATTACTTATTGACGCAACTAGCTGGAATAATGGCGTTTACCTAATTTCAGTTCAATCTATAAATGCGTTAGAACAATACAAGATTGTTAAACACTAAAAACTGGTTTTTACTAAGCAATGCTTAACAAATTCAACACCAAAACCCTACTTGTTATTTTAGTACTTCTGGTTGCTGGGGCAGCTATCAAATTTTTATCAGATTCGGGTGAAACAAAAAGTACACTACCCGATTATTTGGTGGAAGTTGATACCAATGGAGTTACCAAATTAACCTTTCAACCCAAAGGCAAAACACCCTATAATTTGGTGCGAAACGATGGTAAATGGAAGCTTGAATTAGCCAATGGCAAGTTAGTGCCTATAGTAAGCAGCCGACTTACCAGTGTTTTAATGGCTATAAATTCAATGAAACCTAAAAAGAAGGTTACTGATAAGCCAGAAAAATGGAGCAAGTATGAAGTTGACGACACCACCGGCACAAAAGTTTTAGCGTATGCTGGCGAAGAGGAAGTAGCATCTCTAGTGGTGGGAAAAATCAACATTTTGCAAATGCCACAACAGCAACAGGGTATGCAGCAAATGCAAATGGGCGGTCAGCAACCAAAGTTTGGAACCTACATCAGATTAGGCGGCGGCAACGAAGTATATGAAATTGACGGAGCACTTACCTGGGATGTGAGCAAAGCCGCTTCTGATTGGCGAAATACCGATATCATCAAGTTTTCGCAATACCAATTGAGCAAGCTAGAAACGCGTGGCCCTATTTCCTTAACGCTAGAGAAAGACACCACCAACAATTGGAATGCCAATGGCGCCGATTTAGACAGTGCCCAAATGGCCAATTACATTAGTGGTATAATGGGAATATCTTCAAAGGAATTCAATGATGCTATTGAAGAAATTAGTGATGCGCCCAAAGTTGAAATCTACCTAACCGATAAAGATGGCGCTAGCAGTAAGCTTATGGCATACCAACAAGACGGTGATTATGTGCTACAATCAAGTGACGTGCAAGGGTCTTATTTCAAAATAACCCAACAAGATTTTGACAAGCTAATTCCGCCAGTTACTGCACTCGAGAGTTTGGAAGAAGCGCCAGTTAATCCGTAGTTTTAGTGAATAGAAAACAGTGATTAACGAATAGGTTTGCGCTTTAAGGAGCAAACCTGTCATGTCTTCAAAACATGACAGGTTTATATCACGCCAGAGACGCTCATAATAGTCATCACACCGCAGAGCAGCGAGATTGAGTATGGCAACTAGAAACTCTAAATTAGAAACTGAAAACTATCCAAACGTCTGTCATCTGTGAATCGTCAACCGTGAACTTGAAATCCTTCATCCCAAACTTAGGGGTTTGCAGGTCAACTAAATATTCATCAATTCATTCAACCAATAATCTTTCTTTTCAGAATAAGCTTGCTTGGCAAATAGAGTCCAGAATTGGTGGTTTTGTAAGAAGCTTATTTGCTGCGAATGCCATTCAGCATCAGTAATGCTAAGGCCATTGGCCCTTAGTTCTGAGATGAGCCTTCCAGAGATTTCAAAATATTGGTCTCCACCAAAATAGGCCAGGTCGGAATCGCAAAGTATTTGGCCCAAATGCGTAGTTGGCGTTTGCGGAATCTTGGTAGCCATGATCATTTTCTTTATTTCGGCCAGCTCGTTTTCATTAAAACCAAAGCTTGGCAATGTAGCATCTGCTATTTGGCAAGAAAGCGCTTCGTGGTTTTGGGTTTTGATCATAAAACCAGCATCGTGATAAGCAGCGCCAATATGTAGCAATTCCATTTCAGCATCGCTAATCTTTTCGTTTTGGCCAATATGCAGGGCGTTTTCTATTACTTGCTTGGTGTGTTGGGCCGAATGGTAATGAAGAGAATCAGGCAATTCATTTTGCAGTCTATTCAAGATATAGTCAACCGCCGCTTTGGTTCTTTTGCTATTGGGTTGTTTTACCAAATACATGGTCATGTTTCCCTTGCCTTTTACTTGTATTTCTTCTCGTTTTTCGAACCCAAAATCGGTGTTTTTTAGCAATTCTTGTGTGGTAGAAGAAATATTCAACTCACCCACCAAGCCATTGCTTTCCATTCTACTAGCGGTGTTTACACTATCTCCCCATATATCAAACTGAAACTTGTTTAGACCCACAACGCCCGCTACAACTGGCCCTGAGTGAATACCAGCTCGCATTTCAAAACCCAGCTTTCCGTTTTGCTCATTCTTCAATTTTCTAAGCTTCAAAAACAGAATCATTTCTAAGGCAGTGTTGGCCAAGATTTCTGCATTTTTGGCGGCATCATCATTCTCATTGCCACCATCAGAAACACCAACAGCAGCCATGTATGCATCGCCAATCGTTTTAATTTTCTCAACTCCATTTCGAGCACAAATTTCATCAAAGCCTTTAAAAATGGCATTCAATTCTTCAACCAATTCAGTTGGAGTCATGGTTGACGAAGCAGCTGTAAAGCCCTTAAAGTCAGTAAAAAGTATCGAAGCATTTTTAAACTCTCGTGCTTGCGCCTTGCCGTGGGTTTTTAGCTCTTCGGCCACGGTTTGCGGTAAAATATTGAGCAGAAGCTTTTCGCTTTTGTCTTTTTCTTCATCAAGAAGGGCATATACCTTTGCGTTGTCAAGCGCTACTTCCAGATAAGAAGCTAATGAGAAAATAAAGTCTAAATGGTGCTGTTGAAAAGCGTTTTCATTAGCCCCAAAAATTACCAAAACGCCATTTACTTTCTGCTGGCTAATTAAAGGAACGGCCACTACTGATTGCGCTTTTGCGCCATTGGAAGTAACAATTGGCCTTTGCACAAATTGATGATAATCTTTATCTGCATTTTGAATAATGGCAGGTTTTCCATTGCCAAAAACCCATTTAACCAATTCAGTTTCAGCCTTTGCAGAAATGTCGTTTATGCTATTTCCTTGAGCAATTGAATAAGCCTGCAAGGCACCGCGTTCGGTGTAAACCAAATTCATTTCTGAAGTGCTCATGCTCGACTGCACATAGTTGAAAATGGTAACTAGCACTTGCTCCAATTCTAAGCTGCCGGTTATGCGTTGCCCCACTTCGGTAAGCAGCGAAATCTGAGATGCATTTGTTTCTAGGTCCCGGAGTTTTTCTCTGTACAGTTCTACTTCACCCGCCCTTTTTTCTAGGTTTCTGTTGGTTTCTAGAACCGTATTATAGGCTTCAATTAATTGGTTGAAGTAATTTCCAATTTCAGATAAGTTTTCATTTCTATCGAATTGAACCACGCGTGGTGGCTGAGATTCTGTGCTTGAACGCAGTTTGGTTTTTAGCTCTTCAATGCGCTTTTTTAGCACCGAAAATTGCCCAAAAGCAAAAACAAACGCTACTAAAAACAAAAAAGCGACAATAAGGGCTAACTCCATTTATGCTTCAGATATGATTATGCTAAATTAGCCCAATTCTATCCATTGGGCTATAGGTTGTGAATTTACCAAATCCATTTTCAGGGCTAAAGGCATTTGATGCCAACAAAAGCGAGCTGTTTTTTGGGCGGAATCGGCACGTGCAAGAGATTGTAAATAAGCTAGATAGTCATCATTTTGTAGCGGTTGTTGGAAACAGCGGAAGCGGAAAATCATCTCTTGTAAAAGCCGGTGTAATACCAAGGCTTCAAAAAATCAAGGGGTTTGAAATTATTTCTATGCGGCCAGGAAACAATTCACTAAACGCATTAGTGAGTGCTTTGGGTTTGGGAAAAGAAGCAATTGGCACATTGCAAGAAACTGAACGCGGACTCTTAAAACTGGCACGATCAAAAGGAAATTCAGCCAACAAAATACTGTTGGTTGTTGATCAGTTCGAAGAAATTTTTAGGGCCGATTTGGCTGGTAACCTAAACATTGAAGATTCTGAGCAGTTCATTGCCAATTTGCTTTGTGCCATTTCCGAAAACGATTCGCCTGTATATGTAATGCTCACCATGCGTTCTGATTATTTAGGCGATTGCGAACAATTTGAAGGTTTGCCCGAAGCCATTAACAATGGCCAGTTTTTGGTTCCGCGAATGCGAAAAGAAGAACTGCGCGAGAGCATAGTTGGCCCAGTGAATGTGGCAGGTGGTAAAATTTCGCCGCGTTTGGTGCATCAATTACTCACCGAAGTTGATGGCAAGCCAGATGAGCTACCTGTATTGCAGCATTTGTTAATGCGCATGTGGCAATTGTGGGGTAAAGATGAGCAGCATGATCCCATAGACATGCAGCATTATCAAGCGGCTGGCGGTATGCAAAACGCGTTGTCTAATCATGCTGAGTTGGTTTATGAGAGTATGTCTGCAAATGAGCAGCAAAATTTGGCTAAAGTTTTAAAGGTTATTGGTTACCGCACTGCCGACAATAAGATGGTGCGCAGACCAGCAACCATTGATCAACTTTCCGCAATTACGGGTTTGTCAAAACCTGAAATTGAAAAGGCTACCGCACCTTTTCGAAGCGCAGAAAACGGCTTTTTATTGCCAGATCTGGGCGAAGAGCTTGGAAACGAAACCATGATTGACATTACTCATGAAAGTTTCATTAGACAATGGAAACGTTATAAAACATGGGTAAACGAAGAGTATCAGTCTGCCGAATTGTATCAACGTTTAACTGAAAGCGCGCTTTTGTTTGAGCAAGGCAGAGCGGGTTATTGGCGTAATCCAGATTTGCGTTTGGCGGTTGAATGGCGACAAAGAGAGCAGCCTAATGAGCGATGGGCAGGTTTGTACAATACCCATTTTCAATCTTCAATAACTTTTTTGAATGAAAGTGAGAGAGATTATAAGTTTTACCTGGCCGATAGAAGAAGGCGACGACGAGTAATTGCCGCGGTTTTAATTTTATTCTTGGTGGCCTTGAGCACTTTAAGCGTTTGGGCACTTTCTGAAAGCAGTAGGGCAAAATCGAATGCTGACTTGGCGTTTAAACAGAAAGAAGCCGCTGTGGCTTTACAAAAGCTGGCTGAGCAAGAAACCGCAAGGGCCGAAGAGGCACTAGATAGCGTTAAAGCCGAAAAGAAAAGAGTTGGCCTTCAAATTGAAAAAACCAAAGAGCAACGCAATTTGGCTGAATACAACGCCAAAAGAGCGGAGCTACAGAGGCGCTTGGCCGAGCTTTCAAAAGAAGAAGCTTTAACGGCTTTTCAACTGGCAGAGAAAAGACAAGCCGAAGCAGAATTGCAGAAAAATCTGGCTACACAACAATTCTTACGTGCCGATTCTGCCCAACGCGAATCTAAGCGGATGCAAGAGCTCACCTTGGCCAAAAACTTAGCCATTAAATCAAACCTATTAGTGGCTGAAAATGACAAGCAGCGGAGAACAAAAGCGCTATTGGCCATGCATGCAGCCAACATGCAAGTAACTAATAAGGGATTAATACAAGAGCCAGATATTTATACCGCCCTGCACAACGCCTATTTGGCATCAGTTAATCTAAACTCAAACTACAGTTCGCATGTGGCTGATGTAAAATCGGTAGCCACTTCAATATATAATGGCAGCCAATACTTAATTACTTCGGCAAGCGATAAGCAGTTAATTATTAAAGATTTAACCAAAGGAGTTCAATCAAGTATTCAAGCAGAAAGCATCGTTTACCAAATAAGCACCGCTAAAGAGCAAGAACATCTGGCATGTGCTTCATCCAATTCAATTGCTGTTTACAGCCTAACCACAAAAGAGCGGGTTTGGGCTTTAAAAAATGCTACTCCATCACAAATAACCGGCTTACATATTAGTGGCAATGAACTGATTTATTGTCTATCAAATGGTGATGTAACATGGTACAATTGGAAAGATGATAAGGTAGTTCGCAACCTTAATACAAAGCATACCAATCAATGCTTGGCAGTTGATGGAAATAGCGTTTTGGTTGGAACCAAAGAAGGTTCGGTATTATCAGTTAGCAGCGAAAACACGAGCCTTACAACACTTGCCAAAAGGAGCAATGGAATTACGGCCATTGCTGTAAATGCAAGTAGCAAAAACTACATGTTTGCAGAGGAATCTAGCCAAGCCTATTTGGGGTCATTTCAAAATGAAATGATAACTGAATTGGCTGGTCACCGAGGCAACATTTCTGATGTGGCCATTTCTACAAACGCCAATTGGGTAGCAACTGCCTGTTTTGATGGTGATGTTCGTATTTGGAATTTGAAAGATGGCCTTACTGTTCCAATAGTTTATAGCAGGCATAACAACTGGGTTAGAAGTATAGCCTTTGCAAATAATGGCAATTCGTTGTTTTCGGCCGGAAAAGACCAAAATGTGTTCAGGTTTGAACTCGATGCAAATGAGCTATGGAAAGAGCTTTCGGCGTATAAAGAACAAGATTTTTCAAAATCTGAATGGAAGGAACATGCTGGAGAAGGGGTGGGGCAGAAAGTGTTGCCAAAGCTCTTAAATCCATAGAACTGAACTTTAAAAGTGCTTATATTGCTTGCAATAAAGGTTTTAAAATTTGGAAATGGTTCATTTCATCAGAAGCGTGTTTCTTGTCATTTTAGTTGGGAGTGCGGGGCAGATTTCAGCCCAAGGCAACAACTGTGCAGTCTATATTAATGAGGCAACTGCGAAGTATAACAATGGGCAAATTTCGCAGAGTTTGGCAACCGCCAAAAAATGTAAAAGCAACAACCACAACGATGTTTTTGCCAAGCAAAGAATTATGGCACTATGCCATTTGGCTTTAAACCAAAATGATAGTGCGCGAAAAGCTGCGTTGGTTATCATGGAACTTAACCCAAGGTACAAGCCAAGCGTTTTAAGAAACCCCGAAGAGTTTATTCAGCTTATTGAGAGCATTAACATTATTCCAAAGGTTTCTCTGCGCCTTTCTCTTTCGGTGGGAGCCAATAGATCGTTATTAGATGTTACAGGTGTGTATATGATAAACGATCAGGTAAAAACATATTCTGGCCTTGGAGCAACTCAACTTAGCATTTCTGGGCAATACCAACTAAGTAGGCTTTTTGCTATTCAAACTGGAGTAAGAGTAGCACCAAAAAGGTTTGATCTTAACTCGAAATTTAATGAGCTGAACGTTGACATTACAGAGTCGCTCACCTATGGCCAAATGCCATTAGTGCTTCAATTCTCGCCTTATACTAAAGGTAGAGTTAAACCCATGCTTTCAATAGGTGGTTATGGAGCCTATTTATTATCGGCAACAAATAGTTTTAATGCTACCAGCAACATAAGTGATGACGCTTATGGACTTTTAAATATTAGCAGCTACGAGCGCAGAAATAAGTGGGATTACGGCCTTGCCGCAGGTGCAGGCTTGTTGGTAAAACTAGGAGAAGGCCAACTGGTGATAGAAGTAGATTATTTTAAATCTTACACTAACATTACCAATACGGCATTGCGGTATAGCTTTCCTGAGCTGCTAAACCCGTATTATCATTTAGATGATGATGTTACCATTAGTACCATCAACTTTAATATTGGCTACCAATTCTTCTTAAACTACAAAGTGCTTAAGTAATGAAAAGACTAATTATCACCTTATTAGTTTATGCGGTTTTTTATGTTAAAGCACAAGATTGCAGCAACTCTCTCTATAAGGCCGAAATTGCTTTTGAGCAAGGCAGAATCCAAGAAGCAATTGATATTCTAGAGCCATGTTCCAAAAAGCAAGGAAACACTGAAAAATCATTAGAAAGTGCCAAGCTTTTGGCATTGGCCTATTTGGCAAAAAACAATCAAGAAAAAGCTGGGTACTATGCCAAAGAAATGCTTCAGATATTCCCAAGATATAAGGAATTTCCAAACAATGATCCACCCGAGTTAACTGAATTATTGACCGCATATATCGCAGCTGCTAAGCTGCATGTGGGTGGCTATTTTTCATCAGGTATAACTAACGTAAATTTGGTTAACAGCTATTCGGCATTAAGGGTGCCACAAGCTTATTATCAAACACCATACTTTAATGCGGGCGGCTTTTTGGAGTTTCCGGTTAATAGACATTTTACCGTTTGTGTTAACGCTGGAGCTTCAGGAACAACCGTAACGCACTACATGAAAAGTGATTATGAGTGGGATAAAACCTATACCAATCAATTGAGATTTACCGGTTTTGGCGCTGGTTTAAACTATAAGTTACTTTTTGGTGAAAGCGGCATTTTGACTTTTGGACCTATAGTGAATTATCATCGAATTTCAACTGCCAATATGCAAGTGCTAACGCAGAATGGTTTTACCGCCACACGCGAAATTGTGGCACAAGATGGATTACCGTTTTTAAACAAATCTCAATTGGCAGTAGGTTGTAGGTTAGGGGTAGAAAAAAACCTAACTCGTGGTAGAGTGGGTGTAATGTTAAAATACACAAGCTTTTTGAATCTTATTAATAACCCAGACCAACGCTATAGCGACATGGATTTTGTGTTTGAGTCAGCCTATATTTTAGACGATGTTAAATTGGGTTTTTGGGGAATAAGCTTACAGTATTCGCTACCGGTTCTCTATAAAATTGAAAACGCCACTCAACTAATTAATTAGGCAATTCAATTGTAAAAGTAGTGCCTTTGTTAGGCTCGCTTTGCACTTCTATTTCGCCACCTAGTTTTTTAACAAACTCATAAGTCATGGGTAGGCCAAAACCAAAGCCCACTTCGTTTTGAGTTCCATTATGAGAAGTATTTGTGTGGCTTTTAAAAATGCGCGCTACCTGTTCTGGCTCCATGCCCACTCCATTATCTGAACATTTGAGTCTAATTAGGCCATTTTTTTCTGCAATGTCTATTTGAATGTGTCCGCCAGTTTCACTGAATTTTAGTGCATTATTTAACAAGTTTCGGGCAATAAATGATAGCTCGTTTTTGCCATTTCTGGTTAAAATAGTGTTGTTCTGGTTGAGGGTTATTTCAATGGATTTTTGTGCAGCAATGGGTTCAAGCAACTTAATTTCTTCTTCTAAAATTTGGTTTAGGTTTACCGGCTCATGCAAAGAGTTGTATGTTGGTTTTTCTGCGCTTTTGGCCCATAAAAGCAAATCGTCAACTGCCCTTAAAGTTGACTCGCCATGTTGGGTCATTTTGGCTAGAATTTCTAATTCGCGCGTGCCTTCCGCTTTTTCATCTAGCAATAATGTTCCATAAGAAATTAGGCTGCTAATGGGCGATCTAATATCGTGTGCAACAATTGATAACATTTGGGTTCTAAGTTGATTGGCGGCTATTAGCTGTTCGTTTGTTTGTTCTAAATCTTGTTGAGCTTGTTTCAGTTTAAGATTTATGTTAAACAATTGGCCGCCAATTAAATAGCTCAATGTTGCTGCCATTGTGCCAGAAAGTACAAACCCAATATATCCGTCTAAACCAGCTGAAAAGTGAATAATGATGTATATGAGTTCAGAGAGTATTGTTGCGCCTATTACAATACTTAATTTAGATGTAAAAATGGAGTTAACAGTTTTGCTTAGATACGCGCCCCTGTCCTTTTTAGTCAAACCCAAATAGATTATTTGTCTAAGTCAAAATTACATGTGCCATCCGGCAAATCAAATTGGAGCATATCAGTTTTCTTTCATTTAGTGGTTTTAAACTGCGAATTTGAGTTTGGGTAAGATTAAATAAGCCTAAAGCTGAGTCTAAGGTTGTCAAATTCAAGCATTTGCAAAGGATACCAGCAAACCTTGAATTTGAACTAAAAACAAAGAATTACTGAGCCGCCTTTAGCAGAATGGTAAAAGAAGTACCTACCCCTAAATCACTTTTGCACGAAATAGAACCTTTCATTTTTAAAATGAAATCATGGCATTGAACCAAGCCTAAACCCGTGCCCCTTTCTTGGTTGGTGCCAGGTTTTGATTTTATATCGGGTTGAAAAAGTTTTGACTTGGTTTCATTGTCCATTCCAACCCCATAATCAATAATTTGAATGATTTTAGAATGGCCGCTTGAAGAAGCTAATATTTGCACTTTACCGCCTTGATGAGAAAATTTTACCGCATTCACAATAAGGTTTTTTATGGCAAGCTTTAGCATATTAGAGTCGGCTAGTACAGTAAAATCATCAGGGCAGTTTATTTCAATTTCAATGTTTTTGGCTTGCAGAACTACACTTAGATCAGAAACAATAAGTTGTATAACAGTGGCCACAAGAACTGGATTAAGAGCGCCGC